>CAJXJG010000039.1 GCA_913054425.1 uncultured Fidelibacterota bacterium | reverse complement strand
CAAAAACGTCGCTCGGGGAAACCTTATTTCAGTGATCACTGTCTTCAAGTAGCAAATATCCTGGCAAAATGGAAAATGGATCATATTACTGTTATGGCCGGGCTCCTGCATGATACTCTGGAAGATACTGATACAACCTTAAAAGACCTGAACAACTATTTTGGAGAGGATGTTACCAAATTAGTTGATGGGGTCACCAAACTGGGGAATATCGAATTTTCCAGCAAGCAAGAAAAACAAGCAGAAAATTATATGAAATTACTGCTTTCTGTTGCCAAGGATCTCCGCGTAATTATTATAAAGTTTGCTGACAGGCTTCACAACATGAAAACCATTGAATATATGACAAAAATGAAGCAGCGTCAAATTGCCAGGGAAACCAGTGAAATTTATGTACCTTTAGCCCACCGCTTGGGTATGGCTTCAGTGAAATGGGAACTAGAGGATTGGGTTTTAAAAACTCTGCACAAAAAGTCCCACTTAGAAATCGATTCGAAACTAAAATCAACAAATCGTCAGAGGTCACGTTATATAAACAAAGTTATTGATCCCATTACAGAAGAGTTGAAAAAATACAAAATTCAAGCGGACATCTATGGAAGACCGAAATCACATTCATCCATTTATAGAAAAATGCTTGAAAGAGGGAAAACATTTGACGAAATATATGATCTTTTTGCTATCCGGGTAATCGTTGAAAAAATAGAGCATTGTTACCTGACCCTTGGAACTATTCATCAGGTGTACTCACCGATTCAGGAAAGATTCAAAGATTTCATTGCTATGCCTAAATCAAACGGATATCAGTCAATTCACACAACGTTAATTGGTCCCGGTGGACACATGGTAGAAATCCAGATTCGAACCAGGGAGATGGAACAGACAGCAGAGATTGGGGTAGCGGCTCATTGGAGATATAAAGAGGGCAAAATTGTATCAGCGGCGTTGGATTCAAATGTGAAATGGCTTCGTGAACTGGTAAATATACTCCAGAATGAATCGAGTGATCCTAAAGAATTTATGAATCTATTGAAAATAGATTTGTTTGATGATGAGATTTTTGTTTTTACACCCAAAGGAGATCTTATTCAACTACCTTTAAAAGCATGTCCGATTGATTTTGCATTTCAAATCCATTCCCAGGTTGGTTTGAGTTGTCTCGGTGCTAAAGTTAATCATAAAGTAGTTCCGCTTAACACAAATCTGAAAAATGGAGATATGGTAGAGATTCTCACGAGTAAAAACCAACATCCTAGCTATGGGTGGTTAAAATTTGTAGTAACATCTAAAGCGCGAACACATGTCAGTCGTCACCTCAGGAAAATAGAGAAAAAGGAAAGTGTAAAAATTGGTACGGAAATTCTTGAGAGGACTCTTAGAAGATTGGGGCAGTTTAAACTTTTGAAAACAATTAAGGATTCTTACGAATTATGTGGGTATAACTCAACCGAGGCCCTTTTAGAAGCCATTGGAAGTGGATCCAACACCGTTCGCAATATTTTCAAGAAAATCCAACCACTAAATGAAAAAATATTGGAGGGGACAGAAGAGGAGTCAACTGAAAAATTCATTGATTTTGCTCGGTCATCTGCAAAAGGAATTAAACTGCAGGGGATTAAAAACCTGATGGTTAATTTTGGGAAGTGTTGTGCTCCAATTCCAGGTGATGATATGATTGGATTTATAACACGAGGCAGGGGAATCACCGTACACCATACATCCTGTAAAAGCCTTCCATTATTAAGTGAAGACTCTGATCGACTGGTCCCGGTAGAATGGGATGTAAGCAGAAAGGATTTATTCGCTGTTCAAATCAAAATTGTATGTGAAGATCAAAAAGGCAGATTAAAAGAGATGACCGAGTGTATCGCAGGTGAGAATATTAATATTACAAATGTTGATGCAAAGGTAAAAGATGGTGTTGGAATTGCACTCTTTGTAATAAAGGTTAATAATTTGCGTCAATTGGACAGATTGATCCGAAAACTTGCTAAGATCGGTGGTATTGATTATGTAAAGAGAACTGGCTGATAAGTAAAGAGGATGATAAAATTCCATACAAAAGGTGGGTAGATATTTAGGAATTGATAGCGGAGAAAAGCGGGTTGGATTAGCCCTGTCCGACCCATTAAAAATCATTGCTACTCCCTTTAGAACCCTTTTAGTTAATAATACAAATCAGGTAATCCGGGAATTAGAAATAATCATTAATGAACAGGAAGTAGAATTAATTGTAGTTGGAAATCCCCTTGGAATGAAAGGGCAACAAACAGTTCAGACAAAACGGGTCATGGAATTTACAAATAAACTCAAGGACATTGGATATACAGTAATGCTTGAAGACGAACGGTTGTCTTCTGTGTCAGCGAAACGTGTATTAATTGAACAGAAAATCAAAACGGGATATAATAAAGCATTAATTGATCGAACAGCTGCGGCGATCATTCTCCAACAATTTTTGGACAAGCAATCGAAGATGTGAGTATGTCCCATTTTCACAAGACTCATTTTTGTCTTTAATTTTTCGTTTACCTTCTTGGCAGCTAGCCATCCTGTCAGGCTTATTGATTGGCCTGGCTTATCCTCCTCTTCATCTTGGATTTTTGGCTTGGATAGGATTCGTACCTCTCATTTCTATCTTTTTGAATGAAAGTTCTTCATCCGTTGCGAGGTATTCTTTTCTTTCTGCAATTACAGCTAATTTCGTCTCACTGTACTGGATTGGGTTTAATAGTGGAGCGGGATTTATCCCTGTATTCGCTTCCCTGATTGGAGCTGTTCTTTACCTTGCCCTGTTCTGGACTTTTCTTGGAGTTCTACTTTCAAACATTCATTTCTGGACGGGCAAAGGATTGTTTGTATTTCCTTTTCTTTGGGTTTCCATGGAATGGTTCAGGAGTATTGGTCCGTTAGGGTTTCCTTGGCTTAATCTTGCATTGACACAGACAAATTATCTTTCCTTTATTCAATTGGCTGATTTTACAGGAAGTTACGGGATTTCGTTCTGGATTATTTTTTTAAATGTAATTTTATACCTGATATTAAAATCCTCCGGTAATAAGAGAATAATTTGGCTCTATCCAGTTGGATTAATATTAAGTTTATGGATTTCCGGAAATTTCCGCATCACCTCGATATCAAATCAAATTGAGGAATTAAATTTTAATGTTGCAGTAGTTCAGCCAAATATTGATCCGAATCAAAAATGGGAACGGGATCACCGACAGGAAACGTTCAGAGTTATGCATGATTTATTGGATGAAGCAACGAAGTCTCAGCCAGATTTGGTTTTGTGGCCCGAAACAGCACTACCTTCCTATCTTCGTTTATCCTCTCCAGACCGGGTACCAATTCAGAAAAAGGTGTTCCTATCTGGAATTCCCCTGTTGTCGGGGACAGTTGATCGCACATTTAATCAAAATGGAGAAAAAGAATATTATAATAGTTCCATAATGATGTACCCGGATGGAAATATACAGATGTACCACAAAGTTCATTTGGTTCCATTTGCAGAGTACATTCCATTTTCAAGAAATTTTCCATTTTTGAAAGAATTAAACTTTGGTCAAGGAAACTTTTCGCAAGGAAACGAGTACACGGTATTTACGGTAGATTCAATACAATTTTCAAACATCATTTGTTATGAATCCAGTTTACCAGGTATTATCCGGAAATTTATAAAGCGGGGTGCGCGATTTATGTCTATACAGGCAAACGATGGATGGTTAGGTAATTCATCAGGTCCATATCAGCATTTTGAATTAGCAAAACTTAGGGCAGTAGAAAACCGAATTTCTATCGTGCGCTGTGCGAATACGGGAATTTCCGGATTTATTCAGCCAACAGGACGAGTTTCAGAAAAAATTCCAATTGGTGAAAAGAAAGTTATCTATGGGAATATATATTTCTGGAATGGGACAAGCTTTTATACTGTTTTTGGTGATATATTTGCAATGTTATGTACAGCCGTAATTTGCATCATTTTTGGAATAGGATGGTTCAGACATTATCTAAAATAACTTTAATTATTATCTGTATTCTTCAGGGTATTGCTGCTCAAGACTTTAGCTTGGACAAGAGTATACCAAAAGTAAAACTTGCACCTATTATAAAGTCGTTGGTGCTACCGGGAACAGGAGAATTTTCTCTGGATAATAAATCCCGGGGGCGAGTTTTTTCTTTTGTAGAAAGTGCTTTATGGATAACCACTGTTGGGAGTTTTTTAATGTCGAATATAGAGCATAGAAAATCCAAGGTGTTTGCAGTTGAACACGCTAATATTTTTGTAGCGGGAAAGGATAAAGAATTCTGGGTTGATATTGGAAATTATGATACGCGGGAAGACTTTATCCAGGAACACTTGCGTTTCCGTGATTATGATGCTGTTGAAAGATATAAAAATAATGAATGGGATTGGGATTGGAAGGGATCAAAATCTCACAGAGAATCTTTCGAATCAATGCGGATCAGCAGTGATCGTTTAGCCCTCGCAGGAAAGTTTTTTATCGGAGGAATTGTCGTGAACCATTTCGTTTCTGCAATTGACGTACTGTATCTCCAGAATCGATTTCTATCGACTGGAAAAATCACATTTGTTCCAAGGTATGAACCCATTAATTCTAATCTTTCCTATTCATTAACCTTTCAATTTTAATATCAAAAAATGTTCTAATATGGATCTGATGAATGGTTATCATTTCACATTAAATTTTTTGACATTTCGATAATTAAAGATGTTCCGAAATCCTCTGGTCCAGATTTGGTTTTATCTTAGTTTTTCACTGACAGTATTAATGAATCAAAGAGCCATAATACTTGGAATTGGAGTAATTGTATTTATAGGTTTACTTTATTTAAACCGAAATTTATTACCGGGAGTTTTGGTTCGAATTAAACCGTTTCTCAGATTTTTTCCATTTATGGCGGTACTATACATTGGATTCTCCATTTTTCTTACTACAGCTACAATGGGTGAAATTTTAATTGAGATTGGTTTTACATCACTAAAAATATCTTTAATGGTTTCAATCATGGCGCTTTATCTTGAACAATCAATTTCCTCGGGGGTTCTTATTGCTCTCAGAAGTTTATGGAGTACCATGAATCGTCCTTGGAAATGGGTTGAAGACTTTTTCCTTTTTTTCGAATTGATTTTTCGTTTTTTTCCTGCTTTTCAGAAGGAGTGGGAATCAACCTATAAAGGGAAATCAGCTTTAGGATTGAATACTAAATCATCTCGTTGGACTTACATCCAGAATGCAGGGAGAGATCTTCCGGGAATTATCGTGAGAAATTATTGGAAAGCAGAGGAAACTGCGAAAATGATGAAGCTGCGAGGATATGGAAATCAGATTCCGAGAGGTGTGGCTTTTCCAATTAGATTTTATCTCATTGATGCACTTTTTATCGTTGGTTTAACCTCTTGTTTTTTTGTAGTGAATTTCCTTGCCAAGATTTAAAATAACCATACAATATGATGGAACAAAATTTTTTGGTTGGCAGATTCAACCATCTAAAAGAACAGTTCAGGGTGAATTAGAAAAGGTAATCTCCTCCTTCTCTGATGGAGAGAAAATTAAAGTTTTTGGTGCAGGACGTACCGATACTGGTGTCCATGCTTTAAGCCAGGTAGCTCATTTTGACCTTAAAACTGATTTAGATACTTGTAGCCTGATTAAGGCAATGAATGCCAATCTTTCTGAAGATATTCTGATTGAAAGTTTAGATGTCGTTCCTGCTAATTTTCACGCTCGATATTCTGCACAATTACGATATTATCGTTATCAATGTTACACCGGGAATAATGTATTATTTCGGAATCAATCCTGGATAACAGGAGAATTGGATCAGTCAATCCTTCAATCAGCCGCTGAGACTGTTATTGGAGAACATGATTTTCTCTCATTCAGTAAGTTCAGAAATGACATGAAAGATACTATGTGTAAAATTTATGAATCCGTATGGAAAAAGCAAGATAAAATGTTAATTTACTATGTATCAGGGAATCGATTTTTGCATCACATGGTAAGGTATTTAACTGGTACAATGGTAGAAATATCAAGAGGAAAATGTACAATTGAAACATTTTTGTCTCTATTAAATAATCCTGAAAAAAATGTTCAAATTTTTAAAGCGCCTCCTCAAGGGCTAATTCTTGAAAAGATTAACTATGCTTAGATTTTTATTCAGTTTACATTTGTCCTCTTTAGTATTTTTTTCTCTCCTCCATAGTCAATTTGATATAAATAAATCCAGGGAGACAGCGATCACTCGTGCGATTGAGAGAGTCAGTCCTGCTGTTGCAAGTATCAATGTAATCCAACTCAAGGAAGTGGCTACCCGCTCACCATTTTATGATCCATTTTTCCAGCATTTTTTTCCGTATGAACTTCATCGTCAAAGGATTAAAAGTTCAGGATCGGGAGTCGTTGTTAGTCCTGATGGGTATGTCATAACAAATTACCATGTTGTTGAAAATGCGTTGGAAATTATTGTTACCCTTCCAGGTGGAGAGGAATATGAGGCAGTTGTCATCGGCACAGACAGTATGACTGATTTAGCATTATTAAAATTAGAGGGTGGAAATTTTCCATTTGCAACACTTGGTAATTCAGATGAATTGATTATTGGGGAATGGGTAGTCGCGTTAGGAAATCCGTACGGTTTATTCGATGTGAGTGATCAACCCACAGCAACTGCCGGAATTATCAGTGCAGTGAATATGGATTTCGGTCAGCAAAAATCCGGGCAGGTTTTTCAAAATATGATTCAGACTGACGCTGCTATTAACCCGGGAAATAGCGGAGGTCCTCTTGTGAACAGTCATGGAGAGGTTGTGGGAATCAATACATTTATTTTTACCGGATCCGCAAATTCTCAGGGTTCGATTGGGATAGGATTTGCAATACCAATTATTCATGCGAAAAATATAGCTGAAGAATTAAAAACGAAAGGAAACATTGACCGTAGTTATTTTACAGGGATTCAGGTTCAGCCATTAAATAAAAGGATCATTAGGTATCTTGATCTTCCTGTCAAATCTGGTGTAATTATTGTCGAAATAGGAAAAGGAAGCCCTGCGGAAAAAGCGAAGTTGAAATTAGCAGATATAATTCTGTCTGTTAATGGTATTCAGGTGAAAACCGCAGGAGATATCAAGGAAATTATTCTTAACCAGGATCTCCGTTCCGGAGATGATTTAAATATTAAATTTTATAGAAATAATCAAGAAAAGACTGTAACGATGAAATTAGGAAAAATAAAAATGAAGTCAAGATATTGGTAAAAATATGATTGCAAAAGAAGGACGAAAAATTATCCTGATATTATTTTTTCTAACTATTTTTTCCCGATTGGCTGGTACTATAGATGGCTTTGAATGGTTCAGTTTAGTTTATCTTATCTTGGGCTTATTATTTTTGTTTTCTCTTATCTTCTTCCGTGATCCCAAACGTAATATTCCCTCCGGAGATAATAGTCTTGTTTCTCCTGCTGACGGAAAGATAATTAAAATAGAACAAGTAAATGATCCAGATGTAGGAAAAGGAGTACTGGTATCAGTTTTTCTTAATATATTCAATGTTCATGTGAATCGAGTACCTGTAACAGTACTTATAAAAAAAACGGAGCACAGACAGGGGAAATTCCTAGCAGCCTTTCATCATAAAGCTTCAGATGAAAATGAGCAGACAATTATACTTATGGAGTCATCAAATGGCATAATGAAAGTAAGGCAAGTTGCAGGACTTATTGCCCGGCGCATTTTATGTTATGCCCAGGCAGGAGAAACATTATTGAAAGGAGATCGCCTCGGATTTATTATGTTTGGATCCCGCACTGATATTATTTTTCCCTCAGTCTATCAGGTTCAGGTGCATAAAGGTCAAAAGGTAACCGGCGGAGAAACCATTATTGCTAAGTTTGACAAAATATAAAGTAGTGTAATCAAATAAAATGAATAAAAATCGCAAACGGCATATTCCTAATATTTTGACTGTACTAAACATGTTTCTTGGGTTTTTAGCAATCGGGATGCTCATTAAAGGTGATCCTGTAAAGGCTGGCTGGCTGATTTTATTTGCTGGTGTATTCGATGCAGTAGATGGAAAAATTGCTCGTTTATTGGGAATTCCATCGAGGTTTGGTTCTGAATTCGATTCATTTGCAGATACAATCTCGTTTTGTGTAGCGCCATCGGTTTTGATATATACGACCTATGTCCAGGGATTACCGCCAATTTTAGGAGGATTAATCAGTTTTATTCCTTTGCTTTTTGGTACCATTCGTCTTGCACGATTTAATGTATTACAGGAGGAAGATCCAAAACCCTATTTTATTGGTTTGACCACTCCATTGAATGCTTTGTTCATTTTTGGTTATATGCTGTTTAGCGAAAAATTATCTGGGAATACAGGGGATCCAAGGATTGCGATTCTCCTTGTGGTTATTATGGGGCTTTTAATGATCAGCCCCGTACGTTTTTCAAAATTTCCACTTATCTCTTTTCGAAAAGGACGGAGGAATACATACCGGCTGTTGGGAGTATTTATTTTGTTGATTAGTCTGATATTCCTCCGTGGAATTGTGTTGTTCCCGCTTTTATCAGTTTACATTCTATGGTGCGTTGCAGCCTGGGTTATCCATCCTCATGAAATAGTAGATTCTATGTCTATCAAAAATCCATCGGAAAGAGAGGTTTTTTAATTGAATAGGCGATCTGTTTATCTCATCATATTTGGTCTTGGATGTGGAGCTCTTATTGGGACTCTTTTAGGAGAATCACTAGGGATGTTACTTCCTGCAGGAGTTGTAAGGGATTTTTTTCTCACGAGTATCAATTTTGATTTAGCAGGTTTGGCAGGACAAGATTCAGGTGTAATAGTCTTGAATTTGATTATGTTTACAGTAAAATTCGGCCTTTCATTGAAATTTAATTTCACAAGCCTTATCGGGTTAGCAACTGCCTATTATCTACTGAGATTTTTCCGTTAGTTGGATAAATGAATTAAGTTAAATTCAAGTTAGTTTAGGAGGAAATATAATGGATGAAAATAAAATAGTGTACGCATTATTCAACCTTGGGCCTATGGAAATATTTTTCATTGTAGTGGTTATACTGATTTTGTTTGGAGCGAAGCGAATCCCAGAAATTGCCAAAGGAATTGGGCAGGGAATCCGCGAGTTTAAAGGTGCGATAGATGGTGCAAAAAAAGATATTGAAAATGTTGGAAAAGATATTGAATCTGGGAATGATAAGAAATCATCTGAATAATTCTCATCTCTAAGTAAAATCTCTACTCTATTTAAATCCTTTCTTATTTAATTTTCTCTTTTAAAATAAACTGTATGTAATTTTTTTGCGTTGTTGGGAATATTTTGTGTAGAAACAAATCTAATTTTCCGATGTAAAGAATAAGTAACAATGCAATGTTATTTGTATTAGATGATCCAGATTGTTTATCAATTATTTTTCTGAATAAATTAGATAAAAATGCACCTTAGTTTACTCATTTTATGATTCAGTTTGCTCATCCGTGGTTTTTATTGTTAACAGGTATCATTCCTGCTTTAGTCTGGTGGTATCATTGGTATGGAAAAAATCAGGAAGGTACCCTCAGGCTTTCTTCAATTGATTTGCTTCAGGGAAGATTCATTAAACAGGGGGAGAGACGTGTAAGTATTTTATCATTGATACAAATTGGTGTCTTACTGCTAATTGTACTTGCACTCGCGCGTCCAAGGTTTGTTGATACCCTCGAAGAAACTACTGTGGAAGTTGTGGATATTGTAATGGTTGTTGATATTTCAAGTAGCATGCTTGCTGAGGATTTTAAACCAAATCGTCTTGAAGCAGTGAAAAAGACAGCGGCAAAATTTATAGATAAAAGGACAGGAGATAGAATTGGTCTGCTGGTGTTTGCGGGGGAGACATTTATTCAGTGCCCATTAACGGTAGATACACAGGTATTAAAAAAACTCTTGGCAGAGGTGACCGTTGCTGAAAAGGATTACGATGGAACAGCTATTGGGATGGCAATTGCTAATGCCACAAACCGATTGCGAAGCAGTAAAGCCAAAAGTAAAGTAATGGTTCTTTTATCAGACGGAAGCAATAACGCCGGGGAGTTGGATCCTCTCACAGCCGCAGATTTAGCAGCTGAATTCGATATCAGGATTTACACAATTGGTGCCGGAACGAACCAATCTGTAACTTTTATTCCAAACCGTGGTTATATCCGGAATGAAATTGATGAAAAAACACTTCAAGCTATCGCAGAGGAAACTCACGGCAGGTATTTTCGTGCGACAGATGAGGAATCTTTAGAAGATATTTACGAAGAAATCAATCAACTTGAACGAACAGAAATTGAAGTGCGTGAATATACCCGCTACAAAGAGCTATATGGATGGTTTTTAATTCCGGCTCTACTATTCAGCTTTGGCTTTGAAATTTTAGAGCGATCTATTTTCAGGAGAATAACGTAATGGAGTGGAGATATCCGTGGATCATTATTTGTTTTGGATTTATCCTTATCTTTGGAGTCAGAAAGTTTTTAAGAAAGAGAAACGATACATTAATTTTCAAATCAAGTACACCACAATTAGAGGCGAATTTATTCGGCAGGTTTGACCATAAGAAAAAATTATGGAAAAAGCGGATGGGTTTATTTGGATTGTCTTTTCTGATTATTTCTGCTTCAGGACCCCAGATAGGAACAAGGGTTAAACCTGTTGAACGAAAGGGAGTTGATTTAGTCTTCGTTGTGGATGTTTCCATCAGTATGGATGCCGAAGATGTAAAACCGAGCAGGATTCAAAAGGCAAAATTCGAGATATCTCAAATAATCAAACAACTTAAGGGAGATCGGGTAGGAATCATTGTTTTCGCGGGCTCCGGTCACATTTATCTTCCATTGACAGCAGATTACGAAGCTGCTCAATTATTTTTAGAAACTATTGACACAAAAATGATTCCTACTCAGGGGACATCCATCAGTTTGGCCTTGAATACAGGATTGACTGCGTTTACTGAGGAAAGTGAAAAATATAAAGTTATTATAATTGTTACTGATGGTGAAGATCATGAAGGGGAGGCAGTTGCGAGAGCCCTAGCAGCAGCGAGAACAGGAATTATAATTCATACGGTTGGAGTTGGTTCTTTGTCAGGGTCTTTGATCCCAATTAAAAGTCAGAAAGGGGTACCGCAGGAATATAAGCGGGATCGCCAGGGAAAGCTCGTGACGTCACAATTAAATGAAGTGGCGCTCAGGGAAATTGCGGAAGCGGGAAATGGTATTTATGTCCGTTTTGACAACCGTACAACAGGTCATCGGATTTTAATTCATGCCATTGATTCAATGGAGAAAAAAACCATAAGTACTCACGAATTTTCAGAGTTTGAGGATCGGTACCAGGTTTTTGCAATCATTTCTTTGTTATTTTTTATCATTGGTTTTATGTTTCCAACCAAAAAAATTCAGAAAGATACTTGGAGAGGTAGAATTGTTTAGGAGACGATTGAAAAGAGAATATTTAAACAGCAGTACAATAGCGGTTCTTTTCCTGTTCGTTTCTCTGGCTTTTTCGGTGGATAAAGGGATGAAAGAA
>CAJXJG010000038.1 GCA_913054425.1 uncultured Fidelibacterota bacterium | reverse complement strand
AGCAATCTTTTGGGAGAGCCAGTGGAGGGTATAAGTATTGATTTTTCATCCGATAGAGGATTCATAGAACCGAATGCTGCTACAGATACTAATGGGAACATAGATTTGGATTTCACCGATCTGGGACTTTTGGAAGATGCCGGCCTGGCAACTATCCAGGCTTCATTTACGCATCCTGGTGCAGGCAACACATTAACAAACACAGTGACAGTACAAATAAATGCCGATTACAATGTCAGCATGTCTGCCTATCCTTTGTCAAGCGATGTTGCTGTTGGTGAAGATGTAGTATCAGATGACGTTACCACCTATGTGGAAGGAAGATTGACAGATGACGCAGGGAATCCCGTGGCTAATGAATGGATATATTTTACTTCCCATGTTGATAATGTTTCCTATGGAACCTTCAGCAATGATTCCGCCCTGACTAATAGTAATGGAATAGTATCAACAATTTATTCTGATGGAGGTGCTCCCGGCGCTGTTGATGTCCCAGGTACGCCTCTGATCTTTGAAGGTGTGACTATAGAAGCCAAAACAGTCGGGGGTGAATCACTGGGCCAGGTTCAATTTAATGTCTATTCTTCTTTTACAGACGTATGGCCTTATTCCCTCTCATTAAATGCAGCTCCCGATGAAATCATGCTGGATAATGGTGAAACGGTCAGTACAGTTACTCTTGTTGTGAGGAATAAATTATTTCAAACAGTGAATAATATCAACATGACATTTGAATCTAATAAAGGATTCATAGAGCCGACTGCTACCACAAATGATAGCGGGAGTATTTCCCTTACATTTACGGATCAAGGAGAGGAAAGTGATGTGGGGCAGGCAGTCATTACAACTCAATTCACTCATCCTGGTGTGCCCGGAACCATCCTTGATACTGTCGTTGTCTCCATTGACGTCGATTACGACATCAGCCTGACTGCTTACCCGGTTGCTTTAGATTCAGGTTCAGATGTAAGTGTCGGCGAGGATATTGTCACGGATATTGCCATGACTAAACTCATAGTTGAGGTGACTAGAAATGATACGAGCGGATCATCCAACCCTGTTTCCGGAATTAATGTTAATCTTAATCCAATGGATTATTTAGGAAATTCAGCAGGTACAATTTCAATGTCGGAGTCTCTTACAAATCCGTTTGGTCGAGTAATTGCCTATTATCATGACGATGGCCAATCTCATGTGGATTATCCTACCACCGAATCTATATGGGAAGGTGTTACTGTTACCGCGTCTTTTGCTGAAAATACAGCCGCTATAGTAGAATTTAACGTCTACAATTCATCCCAGGTCTGGCCATATACACTGACGTTGATCCCCCCTGAAACAACCGTAGTGTACCTGGATGAGGGGGAAACGAGCGCTCTTATCAAATCCCAACTTACCAATAATGATAACCTCCCGGTTTCAAACGTATTGGTTTCTTTTTCAGCAATTCTTGGATCCATTACTTCTTCAGATTTAACAGACAGTGCAGGAATAGCGGAAGTTACATATTCTGCCGGTGATTTCGATCCGGGTGATTCGCAGGAAACAATTTGGGTTGATACGGTGACCGCATCGTATAATCATCCCGGGTTTGAAAATATCCTGACCTCAAGTACAAGCATGACTATTGAGGATATCTCTTTCGGTGCATGTGCTGATATTGTCATTCCTCAATCCAGTCCCGATCACATTGTGGTTCAGCAGGGAGGAGGAATTGAGTCAACACAGATTAACGCTGAGATTTATGATGGTGATAGTAATCTGGGAGGTGATGAAATCGACGTTACCTTCCGCCTGAACCCTGTGTTACCAGGGTGCTATTTGAATGAAGCTGGTCAGACCGAAGTCACCATAACTACCCAGGCCGGTATAGCCTCCGTATCAGTAAATAGCGGTACTGAACCAGGTGTTGTTCGAATTGAAGTTGAAGTGGACTGTGATCAGGACGGAGTCATTGATCTTTCAGCAGCAAGTGACCAGGTTATTATTTCATCTGGCGCGCCCTATTACATCGAACCGGAATATGATCCAAACTCTACCACTGCAACCGGTGGTGGATTTTATCAGACACAATGCGCTGCTATTGTCTATGACAAATGGTATAATCCGGTGGAAGATAGTACCTATGTGTATTGGACGATTGAACCAACCCCTCCTGATACTTCGATTAATGCACTTGTGGAGGGAGTGAGCTTTACGGGGAATGAAAACCTGGATGGTAGTACTTATTCCGGGTTGGCTTTTTCAACGATCTTATATTCTACGGATGCCATTGGTGATATTGGGTATGTATCTGCTACGACTTATGGGGCCAATGGAGATACAATCACGGCCAGGATCAATGAGGATGAAGGTGAATCTTTGCTGTTTTTTGTACCTGGCCAGTTAACGTTGACAGCATCAACTTACTACTGGGATTTTACTCTCCCTGACACAACAGCCGAGGTTGAAGTCACGATCACTGCTATGCTTATTGATTATTACGGCAATACGGTTTCCAATGCGCCCATTGGATTTAACGGTATCGGTGTATCCGAATGGCGTGAAGTTGGCTATGAAACTTATACGGATGCAGGCGTAGATGGTGCTGGTGTTGGCGACGGGTGTTTCACCTGGCGGGATTATGGTCTGGATGATGACCCCGGAACCCTGGATGAGGGTCAGGGAAATGATGACCACGATGCTTTTGACCTGGATGGAGACGGAGTCTTTGATACTTCAGAGGTCTCTGAACCGTTTGAAGACTTCGGTCTGGACGGGGTGGACGATACCAATGATGAAGGTGAAGGAAACGGAGAATGGGATGGATATCATATGATAAACTGTGGACCGATAGTCAAGACTGATCAAGGTGGTGTCGCCATTATCACTGCGGTTTTTCCCAGGGAATTATGTATTTGGCAGAATGAAGATGCTGAAACCGGATTAAACTCCTTTCAAGAGTTCAGCGCTACCATCACGGGTGCTTTATTAATTCCCATTCAGATCAACTCGGATCCCATTACGATCCAACTTGTTCGTTCACCAACTACGGATTATCCTCCCTGATGAACACAGAATTCAATCCCCAGGACAGTAAAATTGGTGAGATTCTCATTCACATCAATAAACTATCTGAGAGTCAACTTCAGGAAGCGCTATTAAAGCAAAAAAATACGAAGAATAAACTGGGAGTCATTCTTGTGAAAAACGGTTTTATAACCGAGGATGATTTAGTCACTGTTTATTCAATGCAGTTAGGGTACCAGAAAGCTGATGATGAATTACTTTTAAATATCGACCCGAAGGTTGCCTCGATTATTCCGGAAGAGTTTGCCCGCCAGAATGCCGTACTGGTATTAGAAAAAAGTAACTCTTCTGTCAAGGTAGCCATGGAAGACCCTGAAGATATAACCTGCATTGATGCTCTGAAACGGTTAACAGGTCTAGTGCCCGATGTGCTTGTTGTGGGACCAGATACGCTGGAACAGGCGCTGGATGAAGTGTACGGTGAAATCAAGAAAAGTGGAGAAGTAAAAGAAGTATTTGAAGGAATTACTGTTATTTCCGGAGATGACGAACACAGGGAGGAAGTAGACCTATCTCCAGAAAAAGCTGCCAAAGAGGATGCCCCAGTTGTCAAACTTGTGAACATGATCCTTCAGGAAGCAATAAAGGACAGAGCAACTGATATTCACATCGAACCACAGGAAAAAAATGTAAAAGTTCGCATCCGTATTGATGGAGTTTTACAAACCATTATGACTCCCCCGGCCAGTTCATTAAGCGGACTTGTAACAAGGATAAAAATTCTTTCTAAACTGAATATTGCTGAAAAAAGACTTCCCCAGGATGGCCGATTTACGATCAAAACTGCCGAAAAGGAAATTGATGTCCGAGTGTCCATTCTTCCAACAATCTATGGAGAAAAGATCGTCATGCGTCTTTTGGATAAAACCGGGTTTTCCTTCAACTTGGAATCTCTTGGGCTTGAAAAAGAATTATATCAAATTTTTAAGAAAGTTATTGCCCAACCTTATGGAATGATTATTGCTTCCGGTCCCACAGGAAGCGGAAAGTCCACCACCCTGTATGCTTCATTGAAGGAAATAAAAAATGACCTGATTAATATAACGACTGTTGAAGACCCCGTGGAATACCATTTAGATGGAATCAACCAGGTTCAGGTTTTTGAACACATCGGGCTCACCTTTGGAGCTTCTTTAAAATTTATTCTGCGCCAAGACCCGGATATATTACTCATCGGTGAAATCAGGGATCATGAAACTGCCGATATTGCCGTAAAGTTCTCCCTTACGGGCCATTTGGTTTTTACAACTCTTCATGCCAACGATGCAGTTTCCACCATTACCCGGCTTTTAGACCTGGGCGTACCTCCTTTCCTGGTGGGAGCTTGTGTAAAACTGGTCATGGCACAACGACTGGTGAGAAAAATTTGCCTTCATTGTCGTGAAGAATATGACCCCAGCGACCAGGAACTAAAGGCGATTGGTTTAAACCGGAACAGATTAAATGGAAAAAAATTGTATCAAGCAAAAGGTTGCCGGGAATGCAGGAATACAGGTTATCTGGGGAGGACTGGTATTTTTGAATTAATTCCAATGACCAAGAAAGTCCGTGCCTTGATTTACGACAATGCCAATGAGGACGAAATTCGTTCCTGCGCGATGAAAGAAGGTATGGTAAACCTGAGGGAAAGTGGTCTGAGAAAAATTCTGGATACCTCTACTACAATTCAAGAAGTATCACGTATTACCATGGAAGATGTATAAATAAGAAAATTTTATCCAGCGGGTAGTGCGAGATAAAATTCATTAATTTTTCCTATAAATAAGATAGAATGGCTGTATTTCAATACGTGCTTAAAGACTCCTCCGGTAAGCGAAATGAAGGAGAGATAAATGCGGCTACACTTGATACCGCTATCCAGAAACTTACGGCACAAGACCAGGTTATTATTACAATTAAGGAACAGGATACATCCTGGGATTTTTTAGGACCCTTCCTGGATGAAATCAACCTTTCCTTTGAACGACTCAAAAACCGTATACCACTAACAAACCTGGTATTTTTTACACGACAGCTGGCCACAATGTTTTCTGCCGGGTTAACTCTTGAACGTTCAATACAAGGATTGGCAGCGGACGAGAAACACCCCCGCCTGAAAAAAGTGTTGAACAAAGTTGTGGTAAATATCCGCCAGGGTTTAAATCTATCGGCAGCATTCAAGCATCATCCGGGTGTGTTTAATAACCTCTATATTGCCATGATAAAAGCTGGTGAGGTCAGTGGAAATTTGGATGAAATACTGGATAATTTGGCTACCTATCTGGAAAATATAGATGACACCCGCCGGAAAGTGCGTTCTGCGATGACCTATCCTATCTTTATGCTGATTTTTATGACAACCATGATTACAGCCATGTTTATCTGGATAATTCCTAAATTTTCAGAAGTATATGCCCAGTTGGGAAGCAAACTTCCCCAAGCAACCCAAACCCTGGTCGCGCTCAGTGAATGGATCAGCCTGAATATTGGTGCTATTATTTTATTCAGTTTTTTATTTTTCCTGGGTATTTGGACGATCTCCAAGACAAGAAGAGGTGGTTTGTTCATTGATACGCTGATTTTAAATCTTCCCGTATTCGGATCACTAAATAAACAATCAATCCTAAATAAATTTTGTAAAACTTTTGGCATTCTCATTGGAGCAGGAGTTCCTGTCTTGGAATCTACCCTGCTCTTAAGCAAAGTAGTGGATAATCGTGTTTATGAGGAAGCCATCCTTGATGCATCCAAGGATATTCGGGAAGGATATAATATCAGCACTGCTTTGCGCCGGACGGAGGTTTTTCCTTCCATTATGCTGCAATTGACTTCTACCGGGGAAGAGACAGGAGAATTGGGTGATCTTTTAGACCGGGCAGCTAATTATTATTACAAACAAGTAAACGTTTTGGTCGATCGAATGACTACATTAATCGAACCACTTTTAATTTTGGCAGTAGGCGTGGTTATCGCTATTATGGTAGTTGTCACTTATCTACCGGTCTTTTATCTGGGTGCGGCGCTCCAGTCCGGTCTTTAATGGATTGGAATTTATCTGTACTTTTTTTTGTCTTAGGTACTATCGGAGGAAGTTTCCTGAATGTGGTGATTTATCGCTTACCCCGAAAAATTTCCCTGGTTCATCCCCGATCCCATTGTCATCATTGCAAAGCAAAAATCCCATTATATAGAAATATTCCACTGGTGTCTTTTATACTCCAGAGAGGAAAATGCAGTAAGTGCAAAAAGCAAATATCCCTTCAATATCCTCTGGTAGAATTAATTACACGCATCCCAATTTCGACCTTGCAAGCAGGTATGTAAATCAAATACCTACTTACGGCAATTTCGTTGGATAACAATGTAGTAATAGTGTAGTAAAACAAACATTATGAAACGAAACCAAACGAATACAAAGATGAAAATAAAAACCCCAATCTATCATCAATAAACAGGGGTTAATTCTTTGTAGCGGGGGCTGGATTCGAACCAGCGACCTTTGGGTTATGAGCCCAACGAGCTACCAGACTGCTCCACCCCGCGATCTCTTGTTAGTCATCTTCAAAAAACGGTGCTTATATTAGGTGTTTTAAAAAGAAAATGCAATGAATCAAAATCTTTATTTTTTTACGAGTTGAATAACTACAGAAATGGATAAATGATCCGAATATCCGCCTAATAATTTGTTTCCCGCCCAAAACCTGAAGGGATAATGTTTGAATTTTCCTTTTTGCTGCCGGTACTTAGGAAGATCGAGAATTGAAACACCCTTTTGTCCAATTCTTAATCCACGATTGTCCAATAAGCCACTACTTGAGAGAAATTGATCTATAAACCCGTCCTTCCCTCTGTACACATAGGTTCCGACTCCCGGTTTCCCGGCAAACGGGTCCATCAGGTTGTTGAGCAAATCTTTTTTCAGGTACTGAATATTTTGCTCAAAAGGTTCCTCATTGAAATCACCCATCAGCAACAATTCTGCTTCAGGATTTTCTTTAAGTATTTCCTCTACTTTTGCCCTGACAATTCGTGATGTTTCTTTCCTTTTAGGAATTGCTTTTTCCCTTCCTCCGTAATTTGACGGCCAATGATTTACAAATAAATGGAGAATTTCTCCACCAAATTCTCCCTGCACATACAAAACGTCCCTAGTGGGTTTTCCGGATGATAAAGTGATTGTAATTGGATCACTTTCTAACACTGTAAATTTTGATTCATCGTAAAACAGCGCACAGTCAATTCCACGCTTGTCCGGTGAATCATAATGAATGATTGTATAATCTCTTTCAGTATAATAATCGTTCAATTCTTCCATCATAAAACGGTTTTCGACTTCGCAAATTCCAAGAATATCGGCATTGAGATCTGTTAGAACTTCAGCAGAATGCTGCAATTTTAACGTATAAATTTCTTGAGTAACATTTTTCCTCCCTCCAACTGCAAATTCATCATCATTTAATTTTGGATCATCTATCAAATCGAATAGATTCTCAACGTTCCAAAACGCAATCTTCAGGGAAGGTGCATCATCACTCCAGGAAAAATGCACAACAAAAACACTCATATACACTATTTTCCAAAATGATTTCATTTAATCCTCACTCATTTCCTTTCTTCAATTGGACACCTCGACCAAATGACAAACAACAAACCAGGTCAGGAATGAACTTTGACCGTTTTTCCTTAAAAATTCTCTCTGATTGTTCACCGGGAGTAACCTTCACTTTTTTCTGAAAGAAAATATTAGAGGAACACCATCGAAATTGAAACTTTCCCGGAATTGATTCTCAAAGAATCTTTGATAGAAAGCAGGAATCAGTTGTGGATAATTACAGAAACAGGCAAAAATGGGGGGCGATAAATGTACCTGTGTCATAAACTTTATTTTTATCTCTTTCCCTTTTGGCGCCGGAGGGGCCTTAATCCTATTTATCTTTTCCAACCAGGAATTCAAATCCTTTGTGATGATTTTTTGCTGCCGGGACTGATACACGTTCCACACAATATCAAGTACTTTTGATACTCGTTGTTTCGTAAGAGCAGAAATAAACAACGTGGGATAGTTACCAAGAATTTTGAACTGTTTCGTAATTTCAATTTCAAATTCTTTGGCTGTATTGGTATCCTTCTTAATCAAATCCCATTTATTCACAACCAGGACCAGCCCCTTACCCTTCTGAATCACATTTCGCGCAATAGTCTTGTCCTGTTTCATTACACCCTTACTTGCATCCAGCATAACTAAAACAACATCAGCCCGGCTGATTGCCTGGTGAGTCCGCACATTGCTGTAATATTCGATATTATCTTCCACCTTCGATTTTTTTCTTAATCCCGCCGTATCCACCAGTATAATATCTTTTCCATACCACCGCAGAGATGTATCAATAGAATCCCGGGTAGTTCCTGCAATTGGAGTTACAATCGTTTGTTCTTTCTTTAAAAGAGCATTTGTTAAAGATGATTTCCCAACATTGGGCATCCCTACAATGGCTAATCGCAATACTTTCTGATTTTTATCAGAATAGATTTTCTGATCCAGTTTAAGTGTTTCGATTATTACATCTAATAGATCCCCCGTCAAACGACCATGCAAGGCAGAAATGGGCAATACTTTTTCAAATCCCAATTCATAGTAAAGATAACATTGATCATCATGAATCAATGAATCACATTTATTCACCGCTAATAGATGAGGTTTCCCCGATTCCCGAACAAATTGAGCTAATAATGAGTCACTCGACGTAGGGGGCACCCTTCCATCAACCATAAACAGGATAATTTCGGCTTCTTCAATGGCCGCCTGGGCCTGTTTCCGAACCGCAGCATTCAGAACGTCCATGTCATCGGGGATGTACCCGCCCGTATCAACAAACTCGAGTGGATATCCCGCCCAATCAATGGTTCCGTATATCCGGTCCCGGGTGACGCCTTCCTGGGAATCTACAATAGCCTTCCTGTTCTTTAACATACGGTTAAAAAAGGTAGATTTCCCAACATTCGGGCGACCAACAATTGCAATGAGTGGGTTATGTGCCATTCTTCTCTATCAATCCTAACTGGATAAATTTACAGAGAAAATAAAATCTACCAAAGAAAGCTATCATATATTTGATCACACAATTTGTGGACTTTTTCTCTTACTATCCAGGGAGTCGTAAAAACAATCCGTTGTAATGATTTTGAAATTTTTAGTAATATCCATTTAGTTGACCTCGTGCCAAAATAGAGGAAAATCAATTCTTGATGAACCACCGTTTAAAATATTACTATTATCGAACCAGTGTTTTACTGGATTATTCCCGTTCATTAATCAGTTTTATCATTGTCCTGTTTTCAATTGTTATCCTGGATTCACTCTTTAATTTATTCTATTTCAACGGGTTCATTAGCACATTTTTACATATAAACAGTGAAACCTTTTCCGTAGTGGACATGGGATTTGCCCCGGAGGTCTGGCTGTCATTATTAGGACTGGTTTTAGGAACGTTAATAATTGTTATTTCTATCGCTTCACAAAATACACCAAAACTTATTGATTTATATATGCAGGACTGGAAAAGCCTGTTTTATATTTGGCTCCTCGTACTGTCTTCGATTCATGCAGTTGTTATTATGATTTTTACTCAGGGACTGATCCGCCCTGGGAGTCCAATACTAAATATTTACCTGCTTCTGCCGGTCTGTATTTTATTTTCAATGCCGTATATTTTTTACATCCTGCGATATACAAAAAGCAGCCATGTCATTAACATTATTCATAACAATAATCTTAGATACATCCAGCGCCTGGGTTCCAAAAGAATGAGAGCTTTCCTTGAGATTGATGAAATAACAGAAAAATTTCAAAGATACCTTATGGAATGCCTGAACCAATTGGACAACCTTATTGATTATGCTGCTTTTAAAGAACCCCGGGCAGAAATTATTAGAAAAATGAGCCATTCTATTCAAGTTTACATCCAGGAGAAACCCAAAATTAACCCGAATTTTTTCAGGATAACTCAAGCGGTACGTTCAGATATCTCTTTCCGGACTATGGTGGAAAACCAGTTTACCGAATTAGAGCAACAGCGGATATTTTTTGAAGTAAAAAGTTTCCGATTATTGGGAAATGCTTATGTAATTTTTTTAGATCGCAATGAATTTGACCTGGCATCTTTATGCGCATCGGAACTCACAACCGTAGGAGAAACAGCGGCAGAGTGTAATGATAATCCCCTCTTAAAAGCTTTGATTTTTCAATTTAATACCTTTATGAGATTTGCCATCAAACAAGCTATCCGCTTTAACGAAGCACGGAATCTATATAACTTAGCTTTCCATTATGCAAACTTTGTTGATTCCTTAGCGAAACATCATCAAATTGAATCGGTAAAAGAATGTTTTCACTACTTTAGAAGATATGGGAATGAGATTTACAATCACGCTAAACAAAACTATTCCCTGTATTTTATTATTGCAGTTTTGACTGCTGAACTGAAAAGAATCCTCATTCATATTCACGAAAAGTCCTGGGATATTGAAATCCAGGCTGAGCTCCTGGAACAAATTCTTGGGCTGGACACGCCACCGGGCATTAACAGGGATGATAGAAAAGATTATCAACTAACCAATGACGGCGTAAGGGATATCCAAATTTCTTTAGCCTTATACTACCTGAAAGTGGATGAACAGCAATTTGTAACTCAGATCGTTGACGATGTATTAGAAGATTTACAGTATGTGGGGAAAGATGATTTTCTACGGGTTATAGAGAATTCATTCAACCGTCTTGAAAACAATACTCCCATTTTCTGGGAAGACACCGACCGGGGAAATACCAACTTGTTTTATACACCTCATGCAGAAATGATTGATCCGCTTAAAACTCTCATTCTAGGGAAAATAAATTCTAAGAATTTATAACTCACCATCCTCCTCTGAAATCGTAATCTCCCCTGCTCCTACAGAGCGGATCCAATAGCCTTTGCCAGGTTCCAATGTCTCTGCCTGAACGTAGCCATCGGTAAACTCATAAAGTGTCCCCGGAATGATGAGTCCATCCGGATCGTCAATGTTTGACAGGGAAATGGTAGTGGATATACTGGAAATTAAATTCCATTCATTCATCAGGGGAATAGTGAGAGAATGAATGGGAAGACCTGAAATTTCAGTTGTTCCTTCATTGAGGAACCTGAGCCAATACCCCTGGCCTGAGATCAATTCATTTTCTTGAATATATCCTCCATTGAATGAATACAGGGTTCCTTCTAATGCATCGGGAAAAACACTCAGATGAAAGGGATCATTAACATCCACAGGTAAACCAACAAGATTCCAATCTAACTGGTGATTCACGCTGACGATCTCTATTTGTGGTTGATGAAACTGCAAAACAGTGAGATATCCTTCTAAATCGCTGGCGTACACAAATCCGTTAGAAGTAAATGGAAAGGCACCCCAGCAACCGTAAAAACTTCCATCATCATTCAACCCGTAAGTGTCATAATCCGCTACTTCAAAAGGATTAGCAGGATCGCTGATATCTACAATTTTTACCCCAACTGTATAGTGAGAGATATAGGCAAAATTTCCCATAATGTGAGTATTATGCGCCAGATTATTCTCCCCAAGATATGTTCCCACAAG
>CAJXJG010000037.1 GCA_913054425.1 uncultured Fidelibacterota bacterium | reverse complement strand
TTACCCATGGCTCTGTTGAGGCTTCCGAAAAACGTATCCAGGAAGTTATGACGGGAGGATATCGGGCGCTTGATGAATTGCGTAAATCAGGAACGATAAAAGCTTTCGGGGCAGGCGTCAATAACTGGGAGACCTGTCAGCGGCTTACAGATTTGGGGCATTTTGATTGTTTCCTTCTGGCGGGTCGTTACACTTTGCTGGAGCAAGCGGCACTCAATTCTTTTCTTCCAATTTGTGAACGGGATGGGATCGGCATTATTTTAGGGGGGCCATATAACAGTGGCATCCTGGCAACTGGGGCCAACCCAGGTGCCAAATATAACTATAAAGAGGCACCGCAGGACATATTGGACCGGGTATCCGCTATCGACAAAGTGTGCCAGTCACACAACGTTTCCCTAGCAAATGCTGCTCTTCGTTTCCCGCTCTGCCACTCATCTGTCGTCTCGGTTATTCCAGGTGGGCAAAGTGTCGAAGAGGTTAAACGCAACCGCGCCATGATGGACACGAAAATTCCGGATTCTTTATGGTCTGACCTAAAATCCGAAGGCCTCCTTCATCCTGATGCACCCTGATCAGCTAGCTGTGAAATTGTGTGTATGTGGTGTGTGGCGATGATCGGAGAGGTGTTGCCATAGATCAATTATGTCAAATTCGAAACGATCCCAGCTAGTGAATTAACTCTTGCATTGCAGTGTGCCGGATCAGGCGGATATTCCGGGAATACCGTTAACCCGGAGCTGGGACGGTTGCCTATATCTTGTAGAGCCACGGTGGCACCACAATCCTGAGCGAAAGATCGGAAATATATGGTGCGTAACATCTGCTGACTAGTCGTGCGGTCAGTGTCGAAATCGGCGAAAAACTTTTCTTGCGTTCCGCGGGTGGAAAATAGTACAACAAGCGAAATGGCGGCGATATGAACTAAAATCCGTAACCGGGTAATAAAGCTGGTGCCCTGACGACAATCCTATAAAAAATCGATAGGTTCGATTGCTAAGGGCCGAACAACGGACTTGTGCTACTTATTCCAGTATGGAGAGCCCGTGACCTGCATGGGCATGGTGATCATGGGTAAACAGGGATACGACATAGCATTGATTACGGGCCCTGTCAGCGGTGAGGCAAATAATGTTTGTTTCACCACGGGCTGAAATGGAAATCATAGATTTCATCACCAACTATCAGATAGTGAGAAAAATTCTCAAGCATATCAGAAAGGAAACAATCCAATAGTCGCCGTTCCTGCTTAATAAAGCTCCAGAAGTCCACTATGAACCGGCAACACATTTTACCTAAAAATGGTTGAATTCCGGACCATAATTTTAAAAAACTAAATTCCGCAAGAGAAGTGAGTCCAAAATATGATCATTCCCAGCTATTCCTGACTTAAATCGAACCAAGAACCAGAACAAAACCCAACTCTCTGATTTTCACCAATCATCAATTCGGGGGGGGGCTAAAATCGAAGTAATAATTACTCTTGACACTCTAAATTCAATCAAGTAATCTCGAACCTAAATTTTGAATTTCCTATGTTCCGGCGTGGATTTCTAAGTTTGTGTAAGAAAAAACGATCGAGATGTTGATGACAACGGCAGTGAATATCGGGTCACCGTAGGCTGGTTTGACTTTTGACAATTTTACTACAAAGGAGACTCTGAGACACAAATCTAGTTGAATTATTATGACGATCGAGGTATTCTCTGGGAACTTGAAAAAGAAGAGTTTTATTGCGACTTTTTAAATGCGATGACGATCGTGTACTTGGGGGATGGGCTCAATTTGAGTAAGATCGTCGGGTGGTCTTTTGCTATAAACAACGCACTTTAAGGGAGGGTATATGAAAGCTTACGTATTACACGGACCGAAAGATCTACGGTACGAAGAACGTCCCGTGGCATCGGTCGGGGCAAACGATGCGCTCATACGGGTTCGACGGACCGGTATTTGCGGTTCGGATGTCCATTATTACAGTCACGGCCAAATTGGAGATTTTGTTCCCAGGAAACCGTTTGCACTCGGCCATGAGTTCGCCGGCGAAATAGCGGAAATCGGCAGCGATGTGAAAGGTTTTTCCGTTGGTGACCGGATAGCTGTGGATCCACAACTACCTTGCGGCGGATGTCGTTTTTGTCGCAGCGGTAGATATAACCTCTGTCCGAATATGAGATTTTTTGGTTCAGCGAGTTGTTGTCCGCATATCGACGGAGGCTTTGGGGAATATGTCGCTGTTCCTGCGCGGAACTGTTATCTGCTGCCTGAAGGACTTGATTACGGATACGCGGCGATGCTCGAGCCTCTTACTATCGCGACTCACGCTGTAATGAAGGCCTCACGAAACGGTGGGATTGCCGGTAAGAGGCTACTCATAACAGGCGCCGGCTCGATCGGACAACTAGTTCTGCTGGTCGCACGAGCATATGGGGCTTCATCTATTGCCGTGAGTGATGTCGAAGCCTTCCCTCGAGATTTTGCTATTCGCGCTGGTGCTGATTTTGCTTTTGATCCGAGAAACGACGAAATCAATTCCTTTGCAACCAACGATGCGATCGACGTAATTATCGAGGTTTCCGGTTCACCCATCGCTTTGGCACAATCGCTTCGACTCGTCGGACGAGGTGGTACGGTCGTGCAGGTTGGTACTCAGTCGGCATCCGTTGAATTGCCAATAAATCTAGTGATGTCAAAAGAGCTTATCGTTGTTGGCTCGTTCCGATCGGCGCATGTTATTCAGCCCGCGCTGGATCTCGCGGCCTCCGGAAGAATCGATCTAAAGCCATCAATTTCTGCCGTATATCCATTTGCGAAATTTCAGGAGGCGATGGATGCTGCTGTATCGAAGGATCGGGTTATCAAGATACAGGTGGAACAGGAATCCGTTGTTTAATTCTTGGTTCAACGTCGCAGTACGTGCTGCCCCCTTGAGTGTACCGGTTTGACCATCCACCTTTTCACCACCTATGTCATGTAGGCTCGTCTATTTGCGGATCACCCCTCGGGGGAAACGGGAACTGCGTATTTACGTGGCGGGTCTAATATCGTCGATCGGTTATTATTCCAGTATTGGTAAAACTTGGTAACAGAGAACGTGACACATATTATAAATTGTATACTATCTTCTGATTTTATAACTGGATCAAAATTTTATGTAAATGGTGGTGAATATTTGAGCTAAGTTATGATCAACAAATCTTTATTTATTCATTATTGTGCCCCTATCATACGCGGGATAAAATTGGTTTTATTAAATTATCTGTTTCTCATAATATTAATAATAGTAATGGTATAGCTGCGACATTATGTTTGCAAATATTTGACTTAATAGTTACTTTCATTTTATATTTTTCAAGAATAATTTAACTATCATAAAATATTTGGGAAACATTTATTATTTCAGGAATATATTTAGTTTTAATAAAAAATAATAATTTAGTTTTAAATATAATTGGATTTAGATATGGAAAATGAACATGTATTTAAAGGCTGCATACCAGCTATAATGACACCTTGTAATTCTAAAGGTGAACCTGATTTTGATGCTCTTGTAAGAAAAGCAAAACAATTAATGGAAGCAGGAATGCAATCCGTTGTCTATTGTGGATCTATGGGCGACTGGCCCCTTTTATCAGATGAACAGAGAATGGAAGGAGTTTCATCTTTAACTAATGCAGGAATTCCTGTGATTGTAGGTACAGGTGCTCAAAATACATTAAAGTCTTCAATTCACTCAAGACATGCTTTAGAGAATGGTGCAATAGGTTTAATGATTATACCTAGAGTCCTTTCTCGTGGAAGTTCACTCGCCGCACAAAAAAACCACTTTGAGTCAATCTTAGAAGCTGGAAAAGGATTACCATCGGTCATATATAATAGTCCATACTATGGTTTTGAGACAAAAGCAGATCTGTTTTTTAATCTCCGCGAAAATTATCCACAGCTTATTGGTTTCAAGGAATTTGGTGGAGCAGATGCTTTAAGTTATGCAGCAGAAAACATTACAGAGACAGAAGAAGACCTTGCTCTAGTTGTTGGAGTTGATACACAGGTTTTTCACGGTATTGTAAATTGTGGCGCTATAGGAGTCATAACTGGAATTGGAAATGTTATACCAGAAGCTGTCATTCGACTATACAAATTATGCTTAGAAGCTTCGAATGGGAGTGCTAAATCAAGACGTCTTGCATTAGAATTAAATGATGCCCTTAAAGTTCTATCTACATTTGATGAAGGGTCGGACCTCGTCCTTTATTATAAGTATCTATTGTATTTAAAAGGAGAACATGAATATAAATTTAATTTTTATGAATCTGATAAACTAAGCGAAAGTCAAACCACATTTGCAAAAAAACAATTTAAATTATTTAATGAATGGTGGATAGCTTGGAACAAATAAATTAAAATTGTACTTACTAATTATTTATGAACATACTTGAATTGAAGATATTACCACATCAATATTCAATCCATAGACTGTTAACTAATTATAGGTTGCCTGACAAGCTTTATAGAAAGAATAGTTTTTTTCTTTTACTTCCACAGATGATGAAAATTCTTTAATTTGTGAGTCTAGTTTAGATATCAAAGCGAGTGTAAGTGATGAAAGATGGTCATGTATAAAACTTGTAGGACAATTAAATGTTGAGGAGACTGGAATTTGGTCTCGTATCACTTCGGCATGTTAAAATTGTTATTGTGCGATACTGACAGTTACAACTTTCAACACGGATATCAGAAGGAGATGACCCTCAGTTGGGCGCTCTGGATGAAACAATACGTAACCATTGTCAGAGCCACCACGGAGATAGAGGATGTTAAGGCATCTCTCCTCAACGGAGGAGTGGATCTGGGACCGTGTTATCCCAAGGGACTCTTCATTTATCGGTAGTGCAGCTTTAGTTACTTAAATTAGAGAGGATGTGAGGGGTATCCAAGAGACAAAAACTATATCTAATTCATGATTAAATATTTTCCTATAGTCCTTGAAATAATATAGTCCATCAAAAAATTTACCATCTCCATCAAAGTTCACATCACTTACATAATGAGTCTTGAAGTATGGGTTCAAATCAATATATTCTCTTTTTCGTTTCACTACAACACCATATACAGTTATAACAATCTTTAAGTTTTTTCATATTAAATAATATGAGCCACGACCGACCTAACATTCTGTGGATATGCACAGACCAGCAACGTTTCGATACCATTGGTGCTTTGGGGAACCCGCACGTTGATACACCGACAATTGATGCCCTTTGTGCATCTGGAACGGCATTTACACATGCCTATTGTCAGTCGCCGATTTGCACACCAAGCCGCGCAAGCTTTCTGACAGGATTGTATCCGAGTAGCATTCATGTAACGCGTAACGGAAACGATTATTTCCCTGCCAATGTGCCATTGGTTACGAAAATATTCGCTGATGCTGGATATTTGTGTGGCAACATTGGGAAATTGCATTTAGCCAGTGCCTACAATCGTATTGAGCCACGTGCTGATGATGGTTACTCGTATTTTAAATATAGCCATGCGCCAAGGGACAATTGGGAAACTGGACACGATTACGCCGACTGGGTGCTCTCCAAGGGCTACAAATTAGCGGATTTGACAGATGATTTGGATGGCGTGCCGACAGAGCTTCATCAAACCACTTGGTGTGCTGAAAAAACCAAGGAGTTCGTTTCCGAAAACAAAGATATCCCGTGGCTGCTGAGCGTAAATATTTATGACCCGCACCCTCCCTTTAATCCGCCTGTCGAATACCGGGACAAATTTTCGCCGGAAAAGATGCCAGGGTCTTATTTTCAGGAAAGTGATCTGGTCCAACAACGCGAGTTGGAAGTCCTTGATTTCCAGTCCCGCGCTTGTAATCCAGAAGACCTAGATATAAAAAACCCAATTGTTGCAAAACCGATTGTACCTGGCGGAGGCACACAGGGGGAAAGCAGCGGCCAGCGGGATGTGAAGACCCTGCAGGCTGCCTATTATGCGATGATAAAACTGATCGACGATCAGCTTGCCCGTGTTGTCGATCATTTGGGAAAGACCGGTCAGCGCGAACGTACAATTATAGTCTTTACCTCCGATCACGGCGAAACATTAGGTGATCATGGTCTGATACAGAAAGGCTGTCGCTTCTATGAAGGGTTGGTTCGTGTGCCACTGATTTTTAATTGTCCGGGGCGTATTGAAGAAGGTCTGGTTAGTGATGCACTTGTCGAGTTGACGGATAAAGCTCCAACTTTGCTTGATTTTTGTGGGATTCATATTCCCGATTATATGCAAGGTCGAAGTCTGCGATCAATCCTCGAAGGTCGCTTGGATGGTCATTCATTTCGTGATTTTGTCCGTAGCGAATACTATGATGCACTGGATCACAAAGAAGGATCGCTGGGGACAATGTACCGGAACCGAAAGTATAAAATCATCAATTATCACCAACATGATTTTGGCGAGCTTTATGATCTTGAGGTTGACCCCTGGGAGTTCGATAACCTTTGGAACTCGCCAGACCACGGGCATATCAAAGCCGTCCTTATGAAAGCAAGCTTTGATGCATCTATGCGTATTCTGGATCTGGGGCCACCGCGAGTGGGCCCAATGTAGACTAGGGGCAGTGTCAGATGAAAAATTGATTGAGGCTCTCGGGAGACAGTTCTACATCGAATATGGTGCTATTTCAGCAGGCGCTGTAGTAACGGTCATCCCGATGTTGGTTGTCTTTGCAATCTTGCGCAAAAATATTTTGCAAGGCATTACTACCAGTGGAATAAAGGAATAGTATAAATAATTACTCAATCCGACAGAAAAAAAGGAACAATATGTCTGACTATGCTGACCGTTTGGAAAAAACATACAGTTGTGTTATCTATGATGCTTTGACCAGACTGGGTCATGCTCAGTGTGTATTGCCTCATGAAATTAGACCACTCGACATAAACACAAAAGTGGCCGGATCAGTTTATACGGTCAGAGGCCATATAGACTATAGTCTCGGAGAAGAAGAAACCTTGTTAGCGTGGGTCAGGTTATTATCAAAGGTTCCAGCAGACAGTGTTGTGATTTGTCAGCCAAACAACAATGAAATTGCGCTAATGGGTGAACTCTCTGCAGAAACATTGAAGTCTAGAGGTGTCCGTGGCTACATTGTGGATGGTGGATGTCGTGATTCTTCATTCATAGAAAAACTAGGATTCCCGGTATTCTGTAAATTTTTCACATCGGTTGATATCGTGGGAAAATGGATTCCGGATGCTTTTGAAAACGATATTAAGATAGGGGATGTAACTATTCACAATGGGGATTACGTTATGGCTGACCGGGATTCAACAGTCATTATTCCTCACGGATTAATTGATAAAGTTATTTCCGACGCCGAAGAAATGGTCACAACAGAGAATGCTGTAAGATTGGCTATTCTCAAAGGTGTTGATCCTGAAGAAGCATATCTAAAGTATCGTAAGTTTTAACAAAACAAAGAAAAAAGTGTTCAATTGTTCTTACACAATAAACAGGAAAATTAAATGCAGCAAGAATTTAGAAACCCATTTAAACTTGACAATGAAATAGCATTAATTACTGGTGGTGGCACTGGAATTGGTTTTGGAATTGCGAAGGCTTTTGTTAACTTTGGTGCAAAAGTAATTATTGTTGGTCGCCGCGATGAGCCATTGCAAAAAGCCGTTAAGGAATTGGGTCATATGGCTGACTATAGGGTATATGATGTGACTAAATATGAAAAATCTGAATCACTGATTGATTCAATAAATCAACAGCACGGGCACATCAGTATTCTTGTGAATAACGCAGGAATGCACCTAAAAAAAGCTGCGATTGATGTTACAGAAGAAGAATTTCTCCAGGTTTTGAATGTGAACGTCTTAGGAGCATTTTCTTTAAGTCGACAGGTTGCAAAACAGATGTTGGTGTCGTCAAAGGGAAATATCCTCTTCATTGCTTCATTGGCTTCTTTAATTGGGATTCCAAGTGTCACAGCATACTCTGCTGCAAAATCAGCTTATCTTGGAATGGTTAGATCACTGGCAACCGAATGGTCACCTCAAGGAATCCGCGTAAATGCGATTGCTCCAGGATTCATTGATACCGCCATGATGAGGAAAGCCACAGAATCTGACCCTAAAAGAGTTGAAAAAATCTTGGGAAGGACCCCAATGGGAAGATTTGGAGAGATTGAGGACATTGGCTGGGTTGCGGTTAGTCTAGTTTCTCCTGCTGGAAAATTTATAACCGGTGTTTGTCTTCCTGTTGATGGCGGGGCATCCATTGGATTTTGAGACTATTGAATGCAAAACTGTCAAAGGCTAAGAAAGTCATTTCTCTGAGGAGAAGAAATGAACATCTAAAAACGCAACAATAATTTGGGTATTAGCAAGGACCTGCAATAAAGCTCAAAATAAAGGCCAATATGAAATTAGGTTTAGGATTGTATAGAGATTCATTGAATGTAGAAAATTTCAAATTCACAAGGCAAGCTGGTGCGACTCATGTTGTCGTCCATTTAGTTGACTATTTTAAAGGAAAAAATCCTAATCTGTCAAGAGGTTCTGAATTAGAAGGCTGGGGAACTACCACCAATCAGGGGAAACTGTGGACTTATGAGGAATTGATTGAAATCAAAAAATCCCTGAACGAACATGGATTGATTTGGGAAGCAATTGAAAATTTTGATCCTGCTCATTGGTCAGATATTCTGTTGGATGGTCCCAGGAAAAAAGAACAGATGGAAGACTTGAAAACAATTATTAGGAATGTGGGCAAAGCTGGCATTCCAATCATTGGATACAATTTTAGCATTGCTGGAGTCTGGGGATGGACCAAAGGCCCTGTAGGGCGAGGGGAAGCGATTTCAATCAAATTTGATGAAAATGATATTGATCATCAGCGACCAATTCCTAAAGGTATGGTATGGAATATGGTATACGACCCTGAGGCCCCAAAAGGAACTGTTTCTCCTATTTCGGATATTGAATTGTGGCAAAGACTTGAATATTTTTTAAAAGAAATCATTCCTGTCGCTGAAGAAAATGGAGTCAGAATGGCAGCCCATCCTGATGATCCTCCAATGGATACACTTCGAGGAACAGCCAGGTTAGTCAACCAGCCCTACAAATACCAGAATTTACTTGATTTTGTACCGAGTCCAGCTAATGGTCTAGAATTTTGCATGGGAACGATCCAGGAAATGAGTGAAGGTGATATCTATGAATCAATTGAGAACTATACGAAACAAAAGAAAATTTGTTACATCCATTTCCGAAATGTGAAAGGGAAAGTCCCCAAATACCAGGAAGTTTTTGTGGATGAGGGAGACATTGATATGATTAGGGTCCTCAAAATTCTAAAAAAAAATCACTATGAAGGAATATTAGTTCCGGATCATAGTCCTGAAATGAGCTGTGAATCTTCATGGCATGCGGGAATGGCGTTTGCTTTAGGCTATATGAAGGGTGCAATGCAAGCTATTGATAAAGAAGAAGTTTGAAAATTTTGTTACTGTACTTTTAAGGAAATGTGTTCGTTTCATATTTTAAAATATTATCATATATTTACGGATATAAATTGCTGGAACAGTAGTACCATTAATATAATTTGGTAGAGATCCTAGGACTAATTCAGTAATGATTGAAAATAGGTTGAGGTAGTATATGGACTAATTTATGATGGTTAAGGATGGCATAAAAATAATTCATAACTGAGAAGTTCTATGTCTTTAATAATAATATACTATAAATTGGAATAATAATATGATAACAGGTAAGCATCTAATCGCTGGAAACTGGATAGGAGGTGGTGATTCATTTAAATCTTCACCGTCAGACGGTCCATCATACAAATTTAGTGTAGGAACGCCGACACTAATTGATAAAGCCGCAAAAGCTGCAGAGGAGGCGTTCTACAGCTACGGCTATAATACTCGCAGCGAAAGAAGTTTTTTCTTAAATAAAATTGCTGATGAAATAGATAAACGTGGTGATGAAATAACCAAAATCGGTAGTCAAGAAACTGGCCTCCCTGAGGCACGTCTGGAAGGAGAACGTAATAGAACTGTGGGGCAATTACGTCTTTTTGCAGAACATATTGAGAATGGCGACTATTTAGATAGAAGAAATGATGTAGCATTGCCAAATAGAGTTCCACTGCCACGACCTGATATTCGCCTGATACAACGTCCCGTTGGTCCTGTTGCTGTATTCGGAGCCTCTAACTTTCCACTCGCTTTTTCAGTAGCCGGTGGTGATACTGCAGCGGCCCTAGCAGCAGGTTGTCCGGTTATTGTCAAAGGTCATTCTGCACATCCTGGTACTAGTGAAATTGTTGCTCAAGCAATCAATGAATCTATTAAAGCATGTAATATTCATCCCGGTACTGTCTCAGTTGTTCAAGGTGGATCACGTGAAGTTGGTCAAGCACTGGTTAAACATCCATTGATTAAAGCTGTTGGTTTTACGGGGTCATTTGCCGGCGGGAAAGCACTATACGATCTGTGTGCCGCTAGAGAAGAACCGATCCCTTTCTTTGGGGAATTGGGGTCTGTAAACCCCATGTTTCTGCTACCTCAAGCAATTGCGAACCGAGGTGAAGAAATAGCTTCTGGGTGGGTAGGATCATTGACCATGGGAGCTGGCCAATTTTGTACTAATCCTGGTATCGCAATAGTAATTGAAGGAGCTGCTGCAGAAAAATTTATAAACGATGTGACTACTATGCTTTCCAAAGTAGATTCACAGATGATGTTGACAGATGGTATTTCGGAAGCTTTTCGTATTGGATGCGAACGTATGGCTTCTTTTGATGCAGTTGGGCAACTTAATAATCCAATTAAAATAAGCAGAACAGCATCTCCACAGCTTTTCGTTACAACTGCAAAAACTTGGCTTACTAATTATGAATTATCCGAGGAAGTGTTTGGGCCGTCTGGTCTTGTTGTAAAGGTAAAAGACTTTAGCGAAATGATAGAGATTGCAAAAAAACTGAAGGGCCAATTAACTTGCACTTTACATATGGATGATTCGGATCAGAATGAGGCGCAAAAGTTATTTCCGATTCTTGAAAGAAAGGCCGGTCGGATTCTTGCCAACGGATTCTCGACAGGGGTTGAAGTGTGTGACAGTATGGTCCATGGGGGTCCATTTCCAGCCTCAACTAATTTTGGAGCAACATCTGTAGGAACAATGTCTATTAGGAGATTCCTGCGGCCAGTTTGTTATCAAAATATGCCAACATTTATGCTACCTACTGATATGATGCCTTATTAAAATTTGTTAATCAATGAGACAAGTATGTTGCTACTCATGCATACCGTATTTTAGTGGAAATAGTAGGCCCCAAATTAAAACTTACCAAAGTCTTTCATATGAACAGTCAAGTATGAATGATTTAAAAAAATCATGTAAATGGAAGGTCATGTAGAAATCCTCAAACATCTTTAATAAAAAACCTAAGTTTGGCTTTACGTATCTTTGAAATACAGTTCAACATTTCATTTAAAATAATTATGGAATCTGGATAATACAAATTTAAAGTAGGAAACAGCTAAATTCCTAGAAGAAAGTACATCTTTTAGAATAAAGATTAATTTTTAAGGGTATAGATCTAAAAAGTAGGATAAATATTTCGGACTAACTATGGAGTAGCTGATTTATAGTTATATTACCTCTGATGCGGTCGTAAAAAGCACATTAACTTAACTTACTGATATTTTGAAATATAA
>CAJXJG010000036.1 GCA_913054425.1 uncultured Fidelibacterota bacterium | reverse complement strand
GCTTACCCAGAACCTGGGCCAGGTCTTCCGGACCTATTTTACAAGCTCACCCGGATCCGTGGCTGAGAGTAGTTAATCGAATATTTTCTTTGTGAGACATGTTTGAATATTGAATTTAAACAGAATTAAATAGAATTTTTGATATAAATGAATACTTATAGTTCTGGTATAAGTTTTTTGATATCGCTGATGGATTCGATCGTTTTATCAGCCAGGTATTCCAGGTGAATTGATTTGAAAATTGTGTGAATCTGAACCTGTGAAATAAACTCGGAGAGATTCAATGGAAAATGTGCTGTTTTCAAAACAAGATATTCCAGGGGGAAATTCTGATCGGAAAAATTCAAATGTTCAATTGTATAATTTTCCTTATCCTGTATTCTGCGAACTGATTCAATGTTTTGAAATTCAATTTTTATTGGAAAATTCCAGGGCGATGAGTTGTCTGCAATAGAACGAATGTATTCCAATCCTTCCTGCAAACAATTGATGTAAAACTTTTGATAGCTTCCATGACTTAATTTGCTGTAAAGGAATTCATCTATTGATTTTTTTATTTGTTCAGTGAAATGCTTCCAAAGTGAAAAATGTGATCTGTACAGGAAATAACCGGTGGAAGTATGAAAAGAGTTTTTTTCCGTGAAAAAAGAAATGAGTTCTTCATCAAACTTTTGAAGTTCATTTCCTATATCTTTCGGGAACAGATGTAATGAAAATGGCGTGCTTGAGAATTGTGGCTCTACATTAGGATCCGGGATTTTGATGTCCGAAAGGTCAAGAATTATCGTTGAGTTTAAACCGGTAAAATCCAGATGAATAAAAGCTCCGAATTCATTTATTTTCTTCAGATTATCTAAAGCAGAATCAAATTGGGATGGATTAGTCATATGCCGGAGGTCAGTTTTCGGTGACAATTCCGGGAAAAGCGATAATTGTTTTGGATCAAGTAATTCAGACATAACTTGCCCTCCTTGGAAACTATGAATTTTGTTTATTCATGTCAATAAAAGCATCATACAAAAAAATGGATAAAAAATCATGCGAAAAAGGTCTCTATAATCTTTGCACCTCTTTTTCAACCCTGCCTAAATTGAAACCTTTCATATTAACTAAATTGGGAGTTTAAAAGAAATTAAATGAATAAGAATTTCGGTATTGATTGTGGCAAATAAGTCAAAGAGCAAGAAAAACGTTGATAGAGTTGTTATCCGGTTCACGGGGGATTCCGGCGACGGGATGCAATTAACAGGAAGCAGGTTTACCGAAGCAACCGCAATCATGGGAAATGACCTGGCTACATACCCGGATTATCCTGCTGAAATAAGAGCTCCAGCCGGTTCGCTTGCAGGTGTGAGCTCATTTCAAATTCAGTTTAGCAGTGACAATATTGGAACTCCGGGAGATAAATTGGATGTACTGGTTGCAATGAATCCGGCAGCATTAAAAACCAATTTAGCGGATTTAAAATCGAGCGGAATAATTATTGCCAATAAAGCAAACTATACTGACAAAAATTTAAGATTGTCCGGATGGGAATTAAATCCATTAGAGGATGATTTTCTCAGGGACTACAGAGTGATAGCTCTGGATATGACACGATTAGTATCCAATGCCGTGGAAGACATGGACCTGAGCCTAAAATTGATTTCCCGCAGTACAAATATGTTTGCACTGGGTCTTGTAAGTTGGATGTACGACCGGGCTTTAGATTCCACGATAAATTTCATAAAAGATAAATTTGCAAAACGTCCGGAATTAGTGGAAGCAAATATCAGAGCTTTAAAAGCGGGTTATAATTATGGTGACACAATTGAAGAAATTCAGCATGTTGTAACTGTTTCAAAGGCAAAATTTGAACCGGGAGTGTACCGGAATATTGTAGGAAATCAAGCCATGTGTTTTGGGTTAATTACTGCAGCGGAAAAAGCAGGATTAGATATTTATTTTTCAGGATATCCAATTACTCCTGCAAGTGACATACTTCACATATTGTCTGGGTATAAAAATTTCAGGATTAAAACATTCCAGGCAGAAGATGAAATCGCAGCAATCATGAGCGTGATTGGTGCAGTTTTTTGCGGTGATCTTGGGATTACAGCCACCAGTGGGCCGGGAATGGCATTGAAGGGCGAAAGCCTTGGGCTTGCTGTGGCAACTGAACTTCCACTTGTTGTATTAAATATCCAGCGTGCGGGACCATCAACCGGGATGCCTACAAAAACCGAACAAGCCGATTTACTTCAGGCATTATTCGGAAGAAATGGGGAATCACCGGTGGTTGTATTAGCGGCAAATTCACCTGCAGATTGTTTTTCTACAGCTTTTGAAGCCTGCCGGATTGCATTGGAACATATGATTCCTGTTGTTGTTCTTTCCGATGCATTTCTTGCACACGGATCTGAGCCCTGGCTTATTCCTCAAACAAAAAGCCTTCCGAAAATTCGAACTCATTTAGTAAAAAACCCAAATGGGTTCAATTCATTTAAACGGGAAGAAAAAACTCTTGCAAGGCAATGGGGAATTCCAGGAACAAAAGGCCTTGAACATCGTGTTGGCGGATTGGAAAAAGATATTGAAACCGGTGACGTGAGCTACGATCCTATAAATCACGAAAAGATGATGAATTTACGCCAACAGAAAGTTGATATTATAGCGAATGAAATTCCACTTGTGGATCCATTTGGAGATAAAAGCGGAAAGGTTTTGGTTGTCGGATGGGGAAGCTCTTTTGGAGCAATTAGAGAAGCTGTGAATCGTTCCAGAAAGGAAAACCATAATGTTGGGCATGTCCACTTGCGGCATCTCAACCCGTTTCCCCTGAATTTGGGTGAGACTCTATTAAAATACCAAAATATTTTGGTTCCGGAAATGAACAGTGGACAATTATTATTGCTGCTTCGAGGAAAATTTTTAATTGATGCCAGTGGATTAAACAAAGTTCAGGGAAAACCACTTGGGGTAGATGAAGTTTATGATAAAATTATTGAATTAGCAGGAGGTTGATCTATGAGTGAAGTAAGTACAATTACATTATCGAAAAAGGATTTTATTTCTGATCAGGATGTGCGCTGGTGTCCAGGATGCGGAGATTATGCAATTTTATCCCAGGTTCAAAAATTATTTCCAAAATTAGGAATACCAAAGGAAAAATTTCTGGTTGTATCGGGAATCGGATGTTCAAGCAGGTTTCCGTATTATTTAGACACTTTTGGATTTCACTCCATCCACGGCCGGGCCCCGGCTCTTGCTACAGGGGCGAAAATTGCAAACCCTGATCTTTCAGTGTGGATAGTAACTGGTGATGGAGACAGCATGAGTATTGGTGGTAATCATTTCATTCATGTGCTTCGTAGAAATTTTGACCTCAATATCCTCCTGTTTAATAACCAGGTTTATGGATTAACAAAGGGACAATATTCTCCAACATCGGAGATTGGAAGAATTTCCAACTCAACACCGTTTGGTTCAGTAGATTATCCATTTAATCCTCCTTTACTGGCTTTGGGAGCTGGCGGGACTTTTGTAGCCCGGAGTATTGACAGGGAACAAAAACATTTGCAGGGCATACTTTATGAGGCTTATAAACATAAGGGTACATCTCTTGTGGAAATTTATCAGAATTGCTGGGTGTTCAATGATGGCGCTTTTGCTTCATTAACCGACAGGGAAATGAAAATGGAAACGCAATTGGTTCTTGAAAATGGGAAACCGATGATTTTTGGCAGGAATCAGGATAAGGGCTTAACGTTAAAGGGTTCAAAACTGGAAGTGATTTCATTAACTAAGAAAAACAGTATCAATGAGGTAATGATACATGATGAGCAGAATAAAATTCAGGGATTGCTTTTGAGTGAGCTAACATACGATAAAAATTTTCCAACGCCCATTGGGGTCATATACAGGGAGGAAAAACCTACCTACGAAACCATGCTCCATAATCAATTGTCGCAAGCGCTGAAAACCCGAGGCAAAGGAGATTTGGACAAACTTTTTAATGACAGCCATACCTGGAAAGTATAATCGAAAGGAATTGTTATGGATAATTTTCTTGATGATGAATTAAAGCAAATGGAAGAAAGAGAAGCTTCTGGAGAAGAGCTAATAACTGAAGCTATATCTCTTTCTGATCCGATCAAAAGTTTGTCAAAAGGATGTTTGGCAATCCCTGATGATTCTTCCCTGAGAAAAGTAATTGACAGGTTTCAAAAGGAAAATATTGGGTGCGCTATACTCACCCGAGAAGGAAAAGTGTCTGGAATTTTTACAGAGCGTGACATTTTACTCAAGGTGTTGGGAAAAAAACTGGACTTTGAGAAGGAAATTGTAAAAGATTTTATGACAAAAACCCCTCAAGTATTGCTTCCGACTGATCCCGTTTCCTTTGCGTTAAACAAGATGGTAGACGGGGGATTCAGAAACATTCCTATCGTGGATGGAAAAAGAAAACCGATAGGCCAAATCAGCATCTTGGATGTTGTCAACCATTTAGGACAATATTTTCATGAAGAAATATTAAACCTTCCGCCTGAGCCATTGAGAAAACAAAATCGCCGTGAAGGAGGTTAATTAATATTTTTTTAATTTCCTGATTGCAGGTTTGCCAATCGAATTATGCTGTTTTAATATTCTATAAGGTTTTATATGCGAAAAGAAAATGATTCAATGGGGGAAATTCTGGTCCCAGAGGAAGTGTACTGGGGAGCACAAACACAACGCTCAATAGAAAACTTTAAAATAGGCAGTGAAATATTTCCCCGGGAATTCATCCGTGCCTATGGTATTCTTAAAAAGGCAGCTGCTTTGGTGAATCAAAATTTGGGCTCTCTGGTGTCGGAACTTTCCGATTCCATTTGTAAAGCTGCCGAGGAGGTTATTGATGGAAAACTGGATGATCAGTTTCCACTGGTGATATGGCAAACCGGCAGTGGAACACAGACAAACATGAATTTTAACGAAGTCATCGCAAATCGGGCAATTGATATAATGGGAGGAGAATTGGGTAAAAAGACTCCGGTGCATCCTAACGACCATGTGAATATGTCTCAATCCACCAATGATACTTTTCCATCGGCAATCAATATCGCAGTGTGTACTTCAGTCACAGATTCCTTACTCCCCGCTTTGGAAAATCTACAGGAAGCATTTAAGAAAAAATCCAATACCTACCAGGATATCATTAAACTGGGGCGGACTCATCTTCAGGATGCGACACCCCTGAGTTTAGGCCAGGAATTGTCTGGATACGCCTCCATGCTGGAACATGGAATTGACCGAATTAACAGAGCCCTGGCCAATTGTTATGAATTGGCTATTGGCGGGACGGCAGTTGGAACCGGCCTGAATACGATAGCGGGCTTCGGAGAGCAAGTTGCGGAAGAAATTTCCGGGATCACCGGCCTGCCATTTGTATCTGCTCCCAATAAATTTGAAGCTTTGAGCGCCCAAGACTGTATCGTGGAATTATCGGGAGCTTTAAAGGTGGTAGCAGGATCATTATTTAAAATTGCTAATGACATCCGCTGGTTGGCAAGCGGGCCCAGATCGGGCATAGGTGAGCTTATACTTCCAAAAAACGAGCCGGGGAGTTCCATTATGCCGGGGAAGGTAAATCCTACCCAATGCGAAGCAATGACTATGGTGTGTACTCAAGTCATGGGAAATGATGTTACAATCGGGATTGCCGGTGCCAGCGGAAATTTTGAACTGAATGTTTTTCGCCCTGTATTAGCTTTTAATATTTTACAATCAATTCGATTGTTAGCTGACGCGTGTAATTCATTCCGGGAACATACGATCAAAGGACTGAAACCAAACCTGGAGCGAATTGATAAAAACCTGAACAATTCTCTCATGCTGGTTACGGCTCTCAATCCACACATTGGATATGACCGGGCTGCTGAAGTAGCTGAAAAAGCATTCAAGGAGAATAAAACCCTCCGTGAGTCGATTATTGAGCTTGGGTATATGATTGGTGAAGAATTCGATCGGGTTGTCCAACCAGAAAAAATGATTTCACCCCGGGAAAAAAGGTAGATCTTCCTACTGGAACAATTCCTTTTTTGTTCTGTTTTAACACTATTATCTATTCACCCGGGGAAAATAGTTTACTGTTTTAATTTTGAAAGACGAAAGTACATTAGAATATTGGTTTAAAATTGTTCTTCGTTCGTTAGGAATTGTTCTGTTTTGTACACTGGTGTTGTCTGGTTATTTTTTTTACTTATCCCGAGATCTTCCATCACTGGAGCAATTGGAAAATTATGACCCGGATCTTGTCACCAGTATTTATTCCAGGGATGGAAAAATCCTCCATGAATTATTTCTTGAGAAACGGGTTTTTGTAAAATTTAATCAGATTCCAATCCACATGCGAAACGCAGTCATTGCATCAGAAGATCGGCGTTTCCGGGAACACTGGGGTCTTTCAATAAGAAGTGTTGCCAGGGCAATGTTCGTTAATATTCTGTCATTAAGCTACCGGCAGGGATTCAGTACTCTTACACAGCAATTAGCTCGAAACTTGTACAAATCAATCGGTTTTGAAGACAGCATCATTCGAAAAATTAAAGAAGTTATTACCGCAATCCTGATTGAAAGAACTTATACAAAAGATGAAATCCTGGAAATGTACCTTAATACCGTACATTTCGGACATGGAACATTTGGCGTACAAGCTGCATCAAAGCGGTTTTATGGGAAAAGAGTAGATGAATTAACTATAGATGAGGTTGCTCTGCTTGTGGGTCTTCTTCCATCACCGGCAATTTATTCTCCAATCCGGCATCCGGATAGGGCGATGAGAAGAAGAAATACCGTCCTTCGTTTAATGCGTGAACAGCATTATATAGCGCTGGCCGATTATGCAGAAGCCCGTGCTCAAACTTTGGATAAGATCATTGATGAACCTCCAGCAGGGTTAGCGCCCTATTTTACAGAGTATATTCGCAGATTTTTAGAAACTGAAGATGACCGGCTTGGAATAAATATTTATCGGGACGGTTTAAAAATTTACACGACACTGGATTCCCGTCTGCAGACCATTGCCGAGGAAGCGGTACTGAAGACTGTTCAACGGAACCAGGAGGTTCTAAATGCACGCTTGTTTGAAAACGACGAGGAATTTTCCCGGTTAGCCTATTTTGGAATTTATCCCGAGGATACTGTAAGAATGATGATGGAAGATTCAATACCTCTGTTTATAGAACTGCGTGATAAATTATTGGTCCAGGCTGCTCTTATAGCCCTGGATCCGCAAACCGGGCACATACTTGCCATGGTTGGTGGACGTCCTGATTATCACGATCAATTTAACCGTGCGGTTCAAGCCCGCCGTCAGCCAGGGTCAGTTTTTAAGCCTTTTGTTTATGCGACGGCTATTGATAACGGGTATCCTGTAACCAAACAGTTGTTAAACCAACCGGTGGTGCTTAATGTGCAGAATGCGGCTGGCGAGTGGGAAAAGTGGATGCCGAAAAATTATGATGGAAGTACAGGAGGATTGACTACTCTAAGGGAAGGATTAAGAAGATCTTTGAATCTCATATCCGTTCGGCTGGTTCAGGAGTTGGTACCGGCTGAAGAAGTGAAGAAAACCGCCCAGCGGATGGGGATCACAACCAATATTCGCGCAGTGGATGCTATTTCTCTTGGAACATCGGAGGTATATCCAATTGACATTGTTAGTGCTTATGGTATTTTCGCTAATAAAGGAGTCTATTCCAAGCCATTAGGAATAATTCGGATTGAGGACCGTTATGGAAATATTATTGAAGAATATGAACCGGATCAGGAAGAAGTGCTCCGGGAAGAAACTGCTTATATCATGACAAACTTATTGCAAACAGTTTTGGATCAGGGGACTGGTGGAAGCGCCAGGTGGAAATATCATTTTTATCATCCTGCTGCCGGCAAAACCGGAACTACCCAGGGATTCAGCGATGCCTGGTTTGTTGGATTTTCAAGAGATATTGTTGCCGGTGTTTGGTTTGGGGTTGACGATTATGGTGTAAGTCTTGGAAAGAAACAATCCGGAAGTGTTGCGGCTTTACCGGCCTGGGCTAATTTTATGCGAGCAGCACACGAGGTTTTGGGACTTGCCAGGAATGATTTTAAAATTCCTGAGGGGGTTATCAATTCAGAAATATGTAGTGTGAGTAAAAAAAGACCGATTACCGGATGTCCGGTTGAATCGGAAGTGTTTATAAAAGGAACCGAACCAACTCGTCATTGCAAAATTCACCGCAGGCTATAACGATGGTTTAATAAATCAAAGGTTGGGTTATTTGTTTTTCTCCAATTTGAATTACAGATTTCAGTCTTTTTAATGTATTTTGAAGTTTTGATTTATCAGAATTGAAACAACGGATTATCGGTTTACCTTTTTGAATATCTTCGCCCGTTTTTTTCACAAATTCCATTCCAGCACTTGGGTCAATAGAGTCTGATAATTTTGCCCTTCCGCATCCAAGTACAACGGTTGCAAGTCCGATTTCGTACGTATTTATTGATTGAATAAAGCCGGATTTTTCTGCTGTTATTTCTCCATTATATTGTGGTAAATGGAGTTTTTTATACTGCTCAATTGTTTCCGGATTTCCACCCTGGGTTTCCACCATCTCAAGAAATTTATCAAGTGCTTTTCCTGAGTCTATAATTGATTTTTGTAATGTGACAGCATGGTCAAGTTTGTCTGAAATTCCTGCCTGTAAAAGAAGATGAGAACCAAGTTCATAGGTAATCTCCATTGTATCAGCAGGACCATTTCCTTTTAACGAGTCAATCGCTTCTCGGACTTCACACCACAGACCGGCGGTTCTACCCAAAGGTTGATTCATATTGGAATAGACAATATCAGTAGTAATTCCGAAATGTCCGCCTATTCGTTTGAGCATATTCCCTAACATGTGAGCATCCTCCGTTTTTTTCATGAAGGCTCCATTTCCGATTTTTACATCAAGGACCAGGCCTTGTATTCCTTCTGCAATTTTTTTGCTCATAATGGAACTGCAAATCAGGGGAATTGATTCTATTGTACCAGTGACATCCCGAAGAGAATACATTTTCCGGTCAGCAGGGCAAATTTCATTTGTTTGTCCAATCATAGCAATTCCTGATTGTTCTACTGCTGACTGGAATTCTTTGAGTGATAGATCTGTTCGAAACCCCGGTATAGTTTCCAGTTTGTCAAGTGTCCCTCCGGTATGACCTAAACTCCTTCCGCTGATCATAGGTATTGCCAGCCCTGCTGCAGCTAATAGTGGAGCAAGAATGATGGAAACCTTATCTCCAACTCCTCCGGTACTGTGTTTATCCGCCACAAAAAGATCAAGATTAGAAAAATCCATTTTCTTTCCGGAATTGACCATTATTTCCACCAGGGAAAAGAGTTCGTCATCATCCATCCCATTGAAATAGATTGCCATAAGCAATGCTGACATTTGATAATCGGGAATGGTGTTTCCCACATACTCATGGATGAATTTACGGAGATCGTTTTTTGAAAGGGTGGCTCCGTTTCGTTTTTGTTTTATGAGTTCAGCAGGTATCAACTGACAATATATTAATTATGTGGAAAGTTGGTTTAAGAAATAAGTTTTCCAAACGGTATTATTTCGTTTTATAAAACCTACAAAGAAAAATGGAGTTAACGTTTATATTTTTTGCAGTTTGACCGCGGTGCCGTATACCAGCAGTTCAGCAGTAAATTTCATAATCATGGATGTCTGAAATCGTATTTCGACAATTCCAGCTGAATGTAAATCTTTTCGTTTTGCTATCATTCTTTGCAGGGCCTGTTCACGGGACTCAGCCAGCATTCCGGTATATTCCTTGATTTCACCGCCAATGAGAGTCCGCAGGCCTGCTACAATATCATTCCCGACATGACGGGCGCGAATTGTATTTCCGATCACGATTCCAAGGGATTCAATGATATTATATCCGGCAACCTTTTCTGTCGTAGTAATAATCATTTCTTGATTCCTCTGAACGGTCCGTTTTCTTTCTCCTTATAAATATCAAGAATGATAATTACCGTCCCTGTGATAATTGCTATTAATGCCAGTCCAAGGAAAGGATGGGCAAATAGAAATGACCAAAAAATTACGATGAAATACAATGCCCACACAGCCAATCCACCCAAGATGGCTATAATTCCTGTTTTTTTCATAAGATACCTCCTTGAACTCATTCTTAAACTAATGTTAATTTCCGTCGAAAATAAGATTTTTCCTTTTGGAAAATAATCCTCAATTTATATAAAAGTATATGGAAATTCCAACCTCATGAAAAACGCAGATTTCAAAATTCAGTCGTTCAAAGGTGGCTACGATTATAATTTTACATATTTAGTTACCTGTGAAAAAACGAATACCCAGTTTCTTATTGACGCGTCTGTCCCTTTCAGGGAAATTCTTCCCATGGTTCCTGATGAAATTTCTTCAGTGTTTATCACCCATACCCATGGAGATCACATATCCTATTTGGATGAGGTTCTTTGTAAATATCCCAATGTGAACATATTTATTTTCAGACATTCAGTCAATCGAATAAGTGGGAAAAATATCCAGGGTGTGGATGATAAATCCCAAGTCCAAGTAGGCAGTTTGAAACTAGAGGTGATCCACACTCCGGGTCATTATGATGACAGCCTTTGTTTCCATTTGAAAAATATCCTGTTCACAGGTGATACCCTATTCGTTGGTAGGACAGGGAGGACAATCAGCATGAGATCTGATACTCGTCAATTGTACCGATCTGTTTATGAGAAATTATTGATTCTTCCCGGAGAAACACTGATTTATCCCGGTCATGATTATGGACCAAAACCTTATTGCACACTAAAGGAAAATATAGCAATAAGTCCTTTGCTTCGTGCAGAAGATGAAGATGATTTTGTGAAACGGATGGACGAATTTGAGCGGAACAGAATTGCTAAATATTAGAAAAATATTACCGGGTGTTCATTGCCAATGCAAACAATTTGGGGCATCAGTAGACACCGTGGTAATAGGATTTCATGGATGGACTGGAGATGAACATTCACTTGTCCCTATTGCAAATGGTATAAAGCTGCCAAATTCACTGTGGATTTTTCCCAGAGCTCCCTACAAAGCTCAGGCAATTCCAAAAGGATATTCCTGGTTTGGTGAATTACCTGAATCGAGAGAGGATCTTTTGTTAGCAGTGGAACTCATACGAAAAATTATTGATAGTGCACGATCAAAATTTGGGGAAACTATCAAAATATATTTCCTGGGATTTTCTCAGGGTGCAACACTGTCAGTCGCAGCCGCATTAATGATGGAAAATAGAATAAAGAGGGTTGTGTCCATAGCAGGATTCTTAAATCAGAGTAAAATGGACCGGTTCAAAATTTCTAACATTCGATCTTCAAAATTATCATTCTTGATTTTACATGGGAGTAACGATAAAATGATTCCGGTGATTAAAAGCACTGAATTAAAAGAAATCTTGAAAAAATCAGGACACAATGTTTCTCAAGTAATACATGAAGCCGGGCATAAATTGCCGGTAACTTATTTTGATCAAATACGAATATTTTTAGATCAATAAATCAGGCAGGTGTAACATTGACAGCACGGTCTACCTTCATATCGAAATCCACATCAAACAGAACCTGCTGACCTTCTCTTAAACCCTTCGATTGAAGATGGGGACGAAGTCCGCTCACGTGAAGGAAGTAATCTTCTCCGTCCTCACCCTGGATGAATCCAAATCCCCGGTCTCGGTTGTATTCTTTTACGATTCCTTTTTTCATTCTAAAGTGATATTAATTCAGGACAAATACGATTTTCACCTTGCTTTTCCTGTGGTGTCTTTTTTCATGTCCATACTTTTTCCGAAAATGCCTTTTTAGAAATTTTTTCTCTCTAGGGGTAAGTTTTCC
>CAJXJG010000035.1 GCA_913054425.1 uncultured Fidelibacterota bacterium | reverse complement strand
ATTCATCAAAACTTAGGATCTTCGACACGGGTGGTTCGTGGGATTATTCGTGATTAATACACTTATATTTACTATTGATTTTACTCGATTTTCAGGAAATTCCACCAAAGTAAATTTGGAACCTGGTCTTCACGTGATTTATGGTGAAAGTGGTGTTGGTAAGTCAAGTCTTGTTCATCATCTGTCAGGAACACATGGCAAGTATCCTGGAAATTTTGATTTAGAGATTCAAAAATGTCCAAATTTAATCCAAATTGTTTTACAAAATCCTGATAGTCAAATAGTAAGCGACACAATAGACGGGGAACTGGCATTTTCGCTGGAATGCAATCAAACGGATTCGTCTGCTATTCAATCTATCTTTTCAGAATTGAAAAAGGAATTACCTTTTTCTGTTAATGGGTCGAGGCATCCCGTTACTTTAAGTGGTGGGGAGAAAGAAATATTGAATATTATCACTGCCTTCAGCACAGCACCGGAGTTAATTATCATGGATGATTGTCTTTCATTCCTAAATCATAGAACGAAAAACTTCATGCTGGAAAATATCCAACAGAAAATATACAAAAATAACCAGATTGTTCTTTGGTTTACTTCTGATATTGATGACCTTCAATATGGAGTTTCTCACTGGGAATTATCACTTTCAGCTTTATCTCAATTCACTTGGAATGAAAAACCAATGTATCCCGGCTGTACATTAAAAAAGGGATCGTTAAATCTTGAGATTGATTCAATGTCTTTTGCCTATAAAGACGAAAAGAATTTGTTTAATCAACTGAGTTGTAGAATAAACAATTCCAGAAGTATGGGAATTGTAGGAGCGAATGGGTCTGGTAAAACGACTCTAGCCTCACTCATGCTTGGTATCAATCATCCTGATAGTGGAGCAATACAATTAAAGTTAGCAGGAGGAGTTGTTCCAACAATTGCTTATTTAGATCAATTTCCGGAGCGGTTAATTGGAGAGAAGACACTCGAGAATCTCCTGCAGGAATTTCTTCGCATTGGAAAAATGAGCTTACATCTGCGCAAAAAATGCATTACTGTTATGGAACGGAACCAAATTAAATGGGATTTAATTAAAAATAAATCATCATATGATATACCTTGGTCTATTTTGCGTATAGCCCTTATCATAATTCTTACCCACTGTGAATTTGATCTTCTAATTTTAGACGAACCAACATTTGGATTGGGCTGGGAACAAAAGATAAATTTACTCAAGTATTTACAGCGATATTTAAAGCAAAAACATTTGATAGTCATATCACATGATGTTGAATTTATAAAAACTATTTGTGATGAAGTTTTACCACTTGATAACGACTCAATAATACCTTCTGATTTAAAACGGATTGAACGAGAAGATACATAAACCAAAAATTACCGATCCAACCCGGATTCTGACGGTGGCGAATATGATCAGTCTGGGAAGGGGTTTTATGGCAATTCCCATTATATATTCCTTACAGAATCAGGAATGGTGGTTGGTTACACTTGGGCTTATTTTGATTGCAGCCTTGTCGGATATGTTGGATGGTTATTTTGCCCGCCGTGCCCATGAAGTCACTCATATCGGAAAATGGCTTGATCCTATCTGTGATACGATTTGTATTGGTTCTGTTGTATTTTTTCTTATTTTGAACGGAATTATTCCAATGTGGTTTTTTATTATTTTAATCCTTCGTTATGTCTCCATTTCGATCGGAGCGATTTATTTTATAAATCATACTGATTTTGTACTCAGTGCAAACATATTTGGTAAATGGGCAAGCGGATTAATTGCATTATTTATCCTGCTTAAAATAATTCCACGCACAGAATCTCTGGAATTATTAACAATGATATGTCTATCAATAGTCTTGCCATTATTGTTGACCAGTTGGGTTATTTATATCAGGTTATTTTATAAAGAATTTAAGAAACTTTAATTATTTATGGCTTTTTTAGGAAAGCTTTTCAGTGCTCTCAAGCACACCAGGAGCTCTATATCTGATGCATTGGAAATGCTCACCGGACAAAAAATATCTCCGGAGACATTGGAAGAACTTGAAAATTGTCTCGTTGGTGCGGACTTGGGAGTTCAAACGGTTGATGAAATCCTTGGGATTATTCAAAAGAATATTCAATCAGATTTTTATACACATGTGGAAGATTATCTAATTTCAATCCTTCCTGATTCTCCTGATGTGCAGAATGGATCTGATGTACAGTCTGTTATCATGGTTGTAGGAGTAAACGGCACCGGAAAAACAACAACTGTCGCAAAACTTGCCAACTATTACCTGGGTCTAGGGAAAAAAGTACATTTGGTGGGAAGTGATACCTACAGGGCAGCAGCTGTGGAACAGTTGACAATATGGGCAAATCGTCTGAATGTACGTTTGGTATGCAACGAAAAATCTCAGGACCCTTCGGCTGTCTTGTTTGATGGTATGGCAGCAGGAAAATCTTTAGGATCAGAAATTATAATTGTTGATACAGCCGGAAGGTTACACACAAATAAAAATCTTATGCAGGAATTGGCTAAAATGGAAAGAGTAGTGAAAAGTAAATTTTCTCATTATAAGTTATCAGTCCTTATTACAATTGATGCGAATCTGGGACAAAATTCATTCATACAGGCTAAGGAATTTTCAGATCACATAAAACTGGACGGTGCAGTTCTGACAAAAATGGATGGCACTGCGAAGGGAGGCATTATATTTTCTCTATACCGAGGATTAGGAATCCCTGTGAAATTCATTGGAATCGGGGAGGATTTAAGTGATTTTCTGTTATTTAATAGGGAAGAATATGTAAAAAGCCTGATTGGCAGGAATAAATGAAGTACCCGCCTAATCCGGTTCACTAAAATAATAATATCTCTGCCATTGCTTTCTATTAATTAACCGAGGTAAATTGGTCAATATGGCAGAGTTTCGGATTCATTCTGATTTTTCCCCAAAGGGAGATCAGCCCAAGGCAATTGAAGAACTGTTACAGGGGTTGGATTCTGGACAAAAACATCAAATTTTGTTAGGGGTTACCGGTTCAGGAAAAACCTTTACCATTGCGAAGGTTATTGAAGAGATACAACGACCAACGCTTATCATATCTCATAATAAAACGTTGGCTGCCCAGTTATACGGAGAGTTTAAGCAGCTCTTCCCTGAAAATGCGGTTGAATACTTTATTAGCTATTACGATTATTACCAGCCTGAAGCCTACATGCCGGTAACGGATACCTTTATCGAGAAAGATTTTTCAATGAATGATGAAATCGATAAGCTTCGATTGAAAACAACAAGTTCATTGATCGAAAGGAAGGATGTAATTGTCATCAGTTCTGTTTCGTGTATTTATGGTATTGGGTCGCCCAGTGAATACAAGGAACAGGTGATAAATCTGGAGAAGGGGGATTCTGTTCAGAGAAGAAAATTATTAAGACAACTTATAGAAATACATTACGTGCGAAATGATACTGTCCTTGAAAGAGGTAACTTTCGGGTTAGGGGCGATATTATTGAGATATTTCCTGCCTATGAAGATGTGTGTGTCCGGATTGAACTTTTTGGTTCCAAAGTAGATTCAATCAAAACATTTGATCATATTACAGGAGAAGTAATCCGAGAAATGAGCCGGATGTATATTTATCCTGCAAAACATTTTGTGACAAATATGGAGAAAGCAGTAGAAATCACACAAAAAATACAGGAGGAATTGATTAAAAGGCTGGAAGAACTCCGAAATGGAGGAAATTTACTTGAAGCACAAAGACTGGAACAAAGGGTTAATTTCGACATGGAAATGATCCGCGAAATTGGATACTGCTCAGGAATAGAAAATTATTCCCGGTATTTTTCGGGAAGAAAACCCGGTGAACGTCCTTGGACTTTGATTGATTTTTTCCCGGATAATTTTATAACAGTTCTGGATGAGTCACACGTGACCCTTCCTCAGATCCAGGGTATGTATAATGGTGACCGGAAGAGGAAGAAAACATTGGTGGAATATGGATTCCGGCTTCCCAGCGCCCTGGATAACCGCCCCTTAAAATACAGTGAGTTTATGGATATTCAAAATCAAAACCTTTATTTGTCGGCCACTCCTGCTTACCGTGAACTTGAACTGACAAAAGGAGTAGTGGTAGAACAGATTATTCGCCCGACCGGTCTTATAGATCCCGAAGTACAAGTTAGAAAAACTGAAGGGCAGATAGATGATCTTATGGAAGAAATTCGTGTAAGAGTGAAAAATAATGAACGGGTTTTAATCTTAACCCTTACAAAGCGTATGTCAGAGGATTTAACGGAGTATCTTTCTGGTATGAATTTTCGGGTTCAATATCTCCATTCGGAAATCAAAGCGCTTGAACGTGTGAAAATCCTTCGTGATCTTCGACTGGGGGAATTTGATGTGCTGGTTGGCATCAATCTTTTGCGGGAAGGTTTAGACCTTCCGGAGGTCTCGCTTGTAGCTGTATTAGATGCGGATAAGGCAGGGTTTTTGCGTTCGAAAAGTTCTCTGATGCAGGGCGCGGGAAGGGCTTCCCGTAACCTGGGTGGCTCTGTCATTTTGTATTCTAACGGGATATCCGAAGCAATGGAGTATCTTATAAATGAAACAAAACGCAGAAGGAAAATTCAAATTAAATTTAACAAGAAAAATAAAATCACTCCGAAAACTGTATATAAGTCAATCGAAGATGTATTGTATACGACTGCCGTGGCAGATTCATATCAGGGTTATGACAAAAAAATGGAGTATTCCAGAAAAGGCATGGATTTTGATAAAATGGATAAACAATTAGCAATTGAAATGATGAGAGAGGAAATGCTGGATGCATCGCACAAAATGGATTATGAACATGCAGCTCACCTTCGGGACGAAATTGCTCAGTTGGAAAAAGAAGTAGGTAGCATATTTCGCCAATTAAATGAATAGTTTATTACAGAATCCAAAGATGGAAATAATTTTATAATGAAAATTTTGGTTACCGGCGGAGCAGGATATATCGGATCTCATATAGTCCTTGAATTATGCGACTCCGGTTTTGAGGTGATAGTTTTTGACGATCTTTCATTGGGGTTTCGTGAAAATGTTGATCAAAGAGCAGAACTCTATATTGGATCAACTTTAAATCGGGAAGATCTGGATGATGTATTGTCCAAAAATATTGACGCTGTAATTCATCTTGCAGCCTGGAAAGCAGCGGGTGAATCCATGGATAATCCATTTAAATATACCCAAAATAATATTATTGGTACCTTGAATGTTCTGAATTCAATGACAGAATACGGAGTCCGTAAATTTATTTTATCTTCAACAGCAGCGGTGTACGGTTATCCTCAATACCTTCCCATTGATGAAAATCATCCGCTCGATCCTATTAATTATTATGGATATACAAAACTTGTTATTGAACAAAACCTAAAATGGTTTAGCGAACTGAAAGGATTACGGTATGCTTGTTTGCGATATTTCAATGCTGCCGGGTACGACCTGGATGGAAGAGTGAAGAACAAGGAGAAAAATCCACAAAACCTATTACCGATTATCATGGAAGTCGCCATAGGTGTCCGTAAACAAATGGAAGTTTTTGGTGATGATTATAATACACCTGACGGTACCGGGATCAGAGATTACATCCATGTGAATGATTTAGCTTTGGCTCATATATCGGCCTTGAATTACCTGGTTGAGAAAGATGAAAACCTTAGTGTCAATTTGGCTAACGGTGTTGGTTATTCTGTACTGGATGTAATCCGCATGGCTGAAAAAGTGACGCAAAAGAATATTTCTTATGAAATTGTAGGACGTAGATTCGGGGATCCGGCTGAACTGACCGCAATCTCTATGCAGGCTAAAAAGCTGCTTAAATGGGAAGCACAATACTCGGACATTGAAACTATTTTATCGACAATGTGGAAGGTTTATAAGTGAGATACAAAAATATATTTCATATCAATTATACTATTCAAATCATGATTGAAAAAATAGGAATGAAAACATGATTGATATAAATCGTTTACAGAAAACATCCGGGATTATTGGTAATACTGATATAATCAAGGAAGTGCTTGAGATGATTATCCAGGTTGGACCGGTGGACATCACTACCTTAATTACAGGTGAATCCGGAACCGGAAAAGAAAAGGTTGCCAAAGCCCTCCATAAATCCAGCAAAAGGACTCATGAACCGCTTATTATTGTGAATTGCGGCGCGATTCCGGAAGGCATCATTGAAAGTGAATTGTTTGGGCATAAAAAAGGAGCGTTTACCGGTGCGGGAGTTGATAGAAAAGGATACTTTGAAACAGCCAATAAAGGAACTGTATTTCTTGATGAAATTGGCGAGACTCCATTGGAAACGCAGGTAAAGTTACTGCGGGTTTTGGAAAATGGTGAATTTATCCGCGTGGGTGATTCCAAAACGCTTTATACTGATGTCAGGATTATTGCTGCTACCAATAAAAATTTAGTATCTCTGGTTAGAAATGGCGACTTCCGGCAGGATTTGTACTATCGCCTGAAAACAGTGACAATTCATGTTCCAGCCTTGCGCCAGCGTATTGAGGATTTGTCTTTGTTTGTTGAACGGTTTGCTCTTGAATTTACACGTACGAACGATATTGTGTATCGGGGCTTCATGCCGGAAGCAATAAAGCTGATGAAACAATATGATTGGCCCGGAAATGTGCGGGAATTGAAAAATTTTGTTGAGAGTATCCTGGTAATGGAGAGAGGAGAAAGGATTACTTCCGAAATGGTGGAACGGAAACTAAGGCCATCGTTGGATCCTGTTCTTCACAATCCTCATCTTCCTGTGTTAGTTGACCAGTCCCCCGAAAAAGCGGAAAAAGAATTGATACTTCGTCAACTTTTTCTACTCCGCCAGGATGTAGAACTTATTAAGAAAATTATGAGTGGGCAAACCAGGGGAAATGACACACTGCCCTATTTCAACGAATCTGTCCAGGATGTACCGGTTACTATGGAAATTGACAGCCAAACAGACAATTTAATCCAGTCAGATGCAATTGGTGACATGACCCTTGAAGATTTGGAAAAGGAAGCCATCAAACGTACCTTGAAGTTTTTTAACAATAACCGACGGGACGCCGCCAAGTCATTGGGAATGAGCGAACGAACTCTTTATCGAAAAATTAATGATTACGGTCTTGAACGAAAAATCAAGCGAAAAATTGAGAAATAATTCCAAAACAATATTGATAAGTATGCAGCTAATGAAAAGATGAATTCATACTATGATTAAATTGAATCATATCATTTTCTTATTAATATATTTCCTCTTGTCCGGATGTGGTTTTTATTCAATGGCAGGATCCATTCCTGCACATATCAAAAGCATTGCCATCCCACTATTGGATAATCAGACTGCTGAATATGGTATTACAGAAGATATTACGGATAATCTCCTTGAAAAATTCACGGAAGAAAACATTTTGCGTGTGGTAGATGAGGATAATGCAGATTCTATTCTCAGGGGAATCATTATAAAAGTTGAAGATGCACCCTCTACTTTCACCAAGGAAGAAGCTGTGTTAGAGTATCGGTATACTGTAGTTTTGGATGTTGAATGGTATGATGTAAAAAATGACGTAGTTCTCATGCAGAAACAATATTCCGGCTGGGGTGCTTATGGATTGAGTGGAGATAGCGCTACGGATGGAATTGATAATGACAATGACGGACTCATTGACGATGAAGATGATGACGAAATTGGCGATCCCCGCTCTTTTGCTGTCAAGGTAGCTGTGAGTAAGATCGGTGAGGATATTTTGAATAAAATATTATCCAATTGGTAAAAGAAAGCAAATTAAAACAATTGAAGATAGGGATAAAATGAATCAGGTTAATATAACGGATTTAAGCGGGAATGTTGGGAAGGAAGTAACAGTAAAAGGATGGGTTTACACTACCCGTTCAATTGGGAAAATATGGTTTGTAATCATCAGGGATGGGACAGGATTGGTTCAATGTGTGGTTGTAAAGGAAGAAACAGATGATGAAACCTTTAAACTGGAGTCAATTTTGACCCAGGAGTCATCGGTGATTGTTACTGGAACTGTTCGGGAGGAAGCCAGGTCTGTTGGGGGATTTGAACTGGGAGTGAAATCCATTGAGATTGTACAAATTTCAAAAGAGTTTCCAATCTCCCCTAAAGAGCATGGGACAGATTTCCTTATGAATCACCGCCATTTATGGATTCGATCAAAACTACAGCATGCGATTTTGAGAGTCCGTCATCAGATCATTAAAGCCAGCCGGGATTTTTTTGACCAAAACGGGTTTATTCTTGTTGATTCACCTATTTTTACAGCAAACGCAGCGGAAGGTACAACCAGCCTGTTTGAAGTAGGCTATTTTGAACGGTCTGCTTACCTGAGCCAGAGTGGACAGTTATACCAGGAAGCGGGCGCGATGGCCTTTGGAAAAGTGTATTGTTTCGGCCCCACCTTCAGAGCGGAAAAATCAAAAACCCGCCGCCATTTAACAGAATTCTGGATGATTGAACCGGAAATTGCCTACTGTGACCTTGAACAGGATATGGACTGGGCAGAGAAGTATGTTTCATATATTGTTCAGTGGTGTCTTGAGCACTGCAAAACTGAATTAGAGACCTTGAACCGTGATGTGTCAAAATTGGAAAAAGTAGAAACGCCTTTCCCAAGGATTACCTATGACGATGCGGTGGAAATCCTTAAGAAAAATGGGGTTAGCTTTGAATATGGAGGAGATTTTGGCGGAACCGATGAAACTGTTATTTCAGAACAATTTGACCGGCCGGTTATGATTCACCGCTGGCCTGCGGAGATTAAAGCATTTTATATGAAACGTGATGCAGAAAATGGGAAACTGGCAATGGGTGTCGATATGCTGGCTCCGGAAGGTTATGGAGAGATTATCGGCGGCGGACAGCGTGAAGATGACCACGATACCCTCGTGAAGCGGATAAAGGAATATGGTTTACCCATAGAACCATTTCAATGGTATCTGGATCTGCGAAAATACGGTTCAGTTCCTCATGCAGGATTCGGATTGGGAATTGAACGCGCGGTCGCCTGGATCACTGGCATCAAACATATAAGAGAAACTATCCCATTTCCACGGACATTGACCCGCCTGGAGCCTTGATGGATTATAGTGCGAAAATCTCTGTCTTTGGCGGAAGAAAAGTTGGAGAGGAACTGTATGCTGAAACAGTTGAAATCGGACGAATGATGGCAAAAGAAAACTGGCTTGTATTCTGCGGAGGCGGACCCGGGGTTATGGAAGCTATTTCAAAAGGTGTAAAAGAGGGGGGAGGAACCTGCATAGGGATTTTAAAGGGAACCAGCTTAAAAGAGGGAAATAAATATTTAACGCTGCCCATAAAAACAGGATTAGGCGTGGCAAGAAATGCCATATTAGCCTATAACTGTGATGCAGCCGTGGCTATTGATGGACAGTATGGTACCTTGAGCGAAATTGCCTATGCCCTGCAACTGAACAAACCGGTCATTGGATATAAATCATGGTCTGTCCCGAAAATTGAATCTGTAAAAACTCCAACCTTAGTTATAAAAAGACTTAAGAAGATACTATCAAGTAATGAATGAATAATAATATTAAGGCAAAAATAAGTGTTAATGGAAAAGTTCAGGGTGTTTGGTTCAGGGCTTTTACCCGTGACAGAGCAACAGAGCTTGGATTGACAGGTTGGGTTAAAAATGAAACGGATGGGACCGTTTATCTGGAAGTAGAGGGTAATAAACCAAAGCTGGAATTGCTGATGAATGAACTCAAGGCCGGGCCGGGAAGGTCAGTTGTTGATGATGTGGAAGTTGATTGGACTTCTGCTGAGAATCAGTGGAATGAGTTTACTATTCGCGATTGATTGAATGATTGCGTAAGGAATTACAGGGATAGAGATGAAAATTGCCATCTGTCAAATTAATCCTACCATGGGGGACTTTCCTGGAAACAGGGATAAAATCTTATCGTTTTATAATGAGGCCCTGCAGAAAGGTGCTGATTTAATTGTATTCCCTGAGATGGTTATTACAGGTTATCCACCACAGGATTTGCTCCTGGAAAGTAGTTTTATAAAAAATAATTTAGCAATTTTGGAGGATATTTCCAAACAGGTGACTGTTCCTGTTGTCTTAGGATGTGTTCGGCAGGAACAGAGTAAAATATACAATAGCGGCGCTGTGTGCACGAATGGAGCAGTTGTTTATACCTGCGATAAAATTCTGCTTCCAACCTACGATATATTTTATGAGGAGAGATATTTCACCCCAGGGAAAACACCAGGAGTTTTTGAGTTAGAGCTGAATGGAAGCAGAAGAAAGATAGGAATCCAGATATGCGAAGATCTCTGGGATCATGATTATGAATGTAAAGTAACCAACCTTCAGAGGAGGGAAGGTGCTGAAGTTATCATTAATATTTCCGCATCGCCTTATCACGATGGTCAATTACAGGAGCGAACAGCATTGATAAAAGAAAAAGTGCATGAAAATGGAATTCCATTCTTGTATTGCAATCTGGTGGGAGCCCAGGATGAACTGATTTTTGATGGTGGTTCCCTGGCATATAATGGTGATGGGGAATTAATTGGAGCGGGAAAGTTTTTTGAAGAAGATATTTTACTTGTGGACCTGGACTCCAGCAAGAGTCAGAAAATGGCTCATGTGGCCCGCGAGGAAATGATGTATAATGCCCTGTGCCTGGGAGTACGGGATTATTTTCTTAAAACGGGGCATGCTGACGCCGTCATAGGTTTGAGCGGGGGAATTGATTCATCTCTGGTGGCCTGCATAGCAGCTGATGCCCTTGGGGCAGAACATGTTCATGGCATATCACTCCCCTCCAAATTTTCCAGTGATCACAGCCTGGAAGATGCCCGCGTCCTCTCTGAAAACCTTGGCATAAACTATCAGACAATCACCATTGAGGATATGGTAACAGTTTATGAAACTGTTCTGGAGCCATTGTTTGAAGGCAAAGAAAGAAACGTAGCAGAAGAAAATATTCAGGCACGTATAAGAGGGAACATACTTATGGCGCTGTCCAATAAGTTTGGCTGGCTGGTTCTATCCACCGGCAACAAAACTGAACTTGCGCTGGGATACTGCACACTTTACGGGGACATGAGCGGTGGGTTATGTGTCATCTCTGATGTTTCAAAAACCGACGTGTATGCCTTGTCACGATGGGTAAATCAATCAGCCGGTTTTAATCGCATACCCGAATCCTGTCTTACCAAACCGCCATCAGCTGAGCTGGCCCCTGACCAGGTAGATCCATTCGACTATGAGGTAGTGAGCCCCCTGGTGGACGCTATCATCGAAAAGCGGGAGAGCCCTGCTGATTTAGTGGCAAATGGAGCGGACAAGACTATCGTAAATGAACTGTACCACAGAATTCGAATCAATGAATATAAACGCCGGCAGGCTGCTCCGGGATTACGGGTGAGCTCCAAGGCATTTGGCACAGGAAGAAGGATACCCATAGTAAATCATTTTAATGGAAAAATAAATAATTAATCAGATGGAAGGAAAATTATGAAACTAAAGATCATTCTTATTTTTTTTGGACTCTTTACCTTTGGAAATGCCCAAAAAGTCGCTCCGGCAGACTTTTGGAATTCCATGGGTGACAAACCCAAGATTGCTTTTGTGAACGGTGTTTATGCTGCAACGTCTGCAATAAAATCTCATCACAAGCGCCAGGTGAGAGAACAGTATTTACACCACCCCGGCTGGATTCAGCCCTATTACATAGAACGGTTTTATGATATACTCAATGAACATGTTTCTACAAAGATAGGATATAACCTGGGTTTGATAACGGCGCATATGGATGCACTCTATTCCAATTATGACAATCAAAACATTCCCCTGGTAAAGGCAATCAGGATTGTCTCAGTTGACCAGGATGGTGAGCGGGAAAAAGCAAATCTCCTCTTATTGAAGGCCCAGAGAAGGTATAAATAAAATTTCATAGT
>CAJXJG010000034.1 GCA_913054425.1 uncultured Fidelibacterota bacterium | reverse complement strand
AAATGAACCAATGCTTTTCGGTCAGAACGGATCCCCCATAGCTCATCGTCGACAGTCTTTACAAATTCATCCAAGGATGAGTTGCTTTGAATTGGAGAAACTTCCATCGTATTTAAATCAATTCTGTAAGGAGCATTATCCATGATAATAAAAAGTTCATCCTGAATGAAATGGATTGAAGAAATATTTCCGGTTAATTCTTCACTCCAGGAATGGGGATCCTCATGTAAATCTCCCCTATACAAACCCTGATCTGTAGCTACAAATACGCTGTCGTTCCAAACCACGATTCCTGCAATTTGATTGGATTCAAAAAGCCAGTCAGAATACATTAAATCATTGTGGTTCCATCGATTGCCGTCATGCAGAAATTTCTGTATTCCGAAATCCTGGTTGAGTTTAAACACGGCATATGCAATTGTATCCCCAACAGCTATGTCAATAATCTCGGTAAGATCATAATCAAATTCCGCTACGGAACTGGCTTCAAAGGGATCATAAACTTGGACAAAACCATCCGGCGCTGATCCTCCCAGCCATATATTCCCGTATAAATCTTTCTCAATCACATTCAGCTTTGTCCCAATCAGTCCATCAAGATTTGTCAAGGTAGAAAATTCTTCACCAGCATAGATTAGTAATCCTCCTTCTGTAGCACAAATGACTTTACTATCGAACTCAACCAAGTCGTGAATAATGAGCGGCGATGTATATGATTCCCAGTCCCCTATCCGGGATTGAGAACACAGCATGGATGCCGTCAGGAAAATAAAGATACTTTGTATCAACTTCTCCAATTCAATTCCCAGTTTTTTTTTACTGGAAAGGTACGGGAATAAAGCACAGAATAAAAATAGCGAGACACACATAGCCAATCAATTTATCCTTTTCCGATAATGGTTCATCCATATTGTAAATTGGAGGATGTTTGGTCGACCGCATGAGAATTAAAATTAATATTCCCCATACCAACCAATTTAACGAAAAAAAGCTTAAAGGAATCAGAGCCAGAAAAGTACATTTTGCCAGGATATCATGCTTCCGCCCGAGCAGTGCATATGCAACATGTCCCCCGTCTAATTGACCAATTGGCAGTAAATTCAGCATTGTGACCAACAAACCAATCCATCCTGCAAAAGCTACAGGGTGAAGCAGAATGTCCTGAGTATCGGTTAGACTGGGATGAATTATAACTGTAAGAAGCTTCATTAAAACAGAGTCTCCAAGGATAATTCCAATTGAATCTCCCGATACTTCTACAACATTTGATAAAATTAACCCAATAATTAATGCGGGAACGGCGATAAAAAACCCGGCTATCGGTCCCGATGCACCGATTTGCAACAAAGCGCTTTTCTTATGGATCGGAGATTTTATCTTGATAAAAGCACCAAATGTTCCGATGAATGTCGGTGCGGGAATAAAATATGGAAGGGTTGCATCTACTCCGTGTTTTTGTGCATAATAGTAATGACCGAATTCGTGGGTAAACAAGATCAGCATCAGGGTAAATGAAAAGGGTATTCCTTTTACCAATCCTAAAGGATTTACAAAAAAGTTTATACCTTCCATTAAGGCACCTGCCATGAGAGTAGTGAGAATGGTTAAAAGGAACAAAACAATGTGGATTCGGGGTATCTTTGGTATTTTTAATAATATATTGTCTTTTTCTTCCACCTTAATATATGCGCTTGCTCCGTTTTTTTGAATAACAACGGAAATAGATTCTGATTTCAAAGCCTGTTCCAAATCCTCGATTGAAGCCCCTCCAATTATGGTCCCCTCAGCAATCCATTTCCCCCCTGAGGAGCCCCTGCTTTTGGGAATAAAAAAGGAATCAACCTTTGACAACAGGTTTGTAAATTCAGTTTCCGTCATACAAAGATAATCTACTCTTTAACAGCACTCTCTTCCAAAGGTTTCAATAACCAGGATAAAGGATTTAGCCCTTCAATAGGATTACTTTGGAGGAGATCTGAAAAAGAGTTGACGATCTATTACGGATTCCCAAGCAAGAAAATTCGGGAAAGGGTCAGAAAGAGTACGAAAAACCGATCAAAAGGTGATTGGTATAAATATTTTCACTCACCCCTCCTGGAGTGTATATATCAGAAGAATATCGCGACCAACTGTTTCTCAGAAAGGTGACATCCAGGTTTACATTTTCATCTAACCCGATACTGAGTCCTCCCGAAATAGATTCCCTATCATGATTTCGATCAATCACAACCTTTTGAGGAGCAGGAAACAAAGCATATCCTCCCCGGAGCCTGGTATTCAAAATTCCCAGGTTCACTTCACCTCCTAAATGATATTCAAGAGTAGGATGGTAGACATTTCTGATTTTTGTATTTTCTTCCAAAAACCCCCTGTAGTCCTCATCATCATAATCATTTCTATCTACTTCAAACCTGGTCTGTGACCAATCACGATATCTCCCTGAAGCAGCTAATGTAAAAAATGTATTCCCGTACGATAAACCATAATCAAATACAAAAGGTGATTGAACCTTGTAGTACCATTCACCAGTTTCTTCCGTTTGATCTGTAAATCCATCATCAAAAATGAGTTTGTCACTGAAAGAATGAATCTCATCGATTTGGTACACAGAAGGAAAGGTAATAACACCACCAATTTTTACACCGCGCACCAGGGTTAACATTCCACCCAATTTCATACTGAAAGCCCGGATATCCGACCGAAGAATTTGAATCACCTGGTATTCATCAAAATCTGCGGGGTATTCCATATAATTATTATCTGAATCCACCTGGGAAAAATGAAGCCTGTATTCTTCAGTTCCACCCAAAAGCCCAAACATTAATCCAATGGTAAATTTCTGGGAAAGAGCAAGTGCACCGCCAAAACTGATTTGGCTAAGGCCTCCTTCACTCTGTACCTGTTCGTGACGATAAACTTCACCGTTCTGCTCCCCATCAAATAAATAAAATGTTGTGTCTTCATTTAAGTAAAAACCAATATCATTTGAGATCCCGCTGAATCCATTGAACATGAGATTATCGTCAAAATCAAGAATACGATTATATCCAACTGCCCATACCAGACTGCCCCGGGTGGTTGATACCGGCATTGCCAATCCAAATGATCGAAACCGGGTAAACGATTGCATTTCTGAATTCATATTCCCAAGGAAAGTGGCCTGATTGTTAAAATTCAAGTGGGACAATTCCGTATAAATTTCCGGTGTTGAAATAGAACCAAGCCCGGCCGGATTCCAGTAAATGGCGGTGTAATCATCCGCCAAACCTGTAAATGCACCTCCCATGGAGAGCGGACGAGTCCCAAATCCAATTTCCCGGTCCATTAGATGAATGGCGTCGTAGGCACTTTGGGAAAATCCCAGAGAAATAATTCCAAGAATATAAAAAAGACACGTTATTTTTATATTTTTCATAAGAAAATTTTACCTCGAACGCCTGTTTGATTTTTTTGAAGATCGTTTTGTGTACCTGCTCTCTTTTGAAGTTTTCTTCCTATTTGATTGAGATTTAGAAACAGAAGGATGGGAGGCTGCGCTGACAACTTCACTAAGGACAGATCTAATAATCTTATGAGCATAGGATCTTGATTTGTTTTTTCGGTACTTCTTTTTTTCAGGATTGGATCCTGCCCTTTTCACTACATTTTTTTTCGTTTCTTTTTTTTGATATTTAATTTCTTTCCTGTCTCCTTTTCTAACAATGATGCGGTGAACTTTACCATTGTTTTTAGACTTTCTATATTTTCTAACTCTTGTTCCATCCTTTTGACTGACAATGTTTTTTGAAGGCACAGGTTGACGAACGACATGAGCGAGATTATTATTTTCTCCTGCGGAGACAACCACATTATCAAGTTTACCGGCAGAAGGAGCAGCAGGCCGAACAACAGGTTGCCTTTCGATATCTCCTCGCCGTCGGTCCCAGTCTCGCTTCTTCTTTTCGTAATGACTGTAATAGGAAGAGGAACCGTACCAGTTGGAATATGGATAACTATACCAATATCCATTTTGGCCCCCATAATACCCGGAATAACAGAAATACCCCGGATCATAAAAATAGGGATCGTACCAAAATGCGTATCCGTAGTTCGCCCAGATCGGCCGATGCCAGTAGGGATAATGAAAACCTCCATAAGGTCTATAATAAAAGTTGACATTATAAAAAGGATCAAATCCCCAATGATCATTATAGTAGGGGTTAAGTGATAAGGAAGAATAATTGTTTATTATTGTTACTGACTCTCCCTCTTCAACAATAATTGTATCCGAATCCAGGATATATTCCTGATCATCAAAATCGGTTTCGTTGCTGCGAAATGGCTGTTCTGCAACAACCACTCGTTTTTGAACAGAAAGCTGGGTATAACATCCTTCAAAAAAGAAAAAGAGTATGATTAAACTAAAACAAATTATATGTTTAGGTAACTGCATGATTATCCTCAAAAAGTTGGATTGTTCAGTTCATTAGACACAATCAACGTGCCAAAAGTAAAAAAAAAGTTTGAATATCCTTCAAATACCATAATATCAGCATTTATAAAATAAACTAACTTGAATTGTTCAAAAGGTCATAATGACAAAATGTAATATTTATTTACATATTTGTTGTTAATTATTTTTACAATTGATTTCATAGCGATCAATTTTTTGATACAAACCTGGACGGCTCAAACCCAATGATTTCGCTGCTTTACTGATATTTCCGTTCCACCGCCGGAGTTCTTGAAGAATTGCCTTTTTCTCCAAAGCTTCAACCATGTTTTTCAGTTTTTTATCTTCCCCGCCAGGGGAAACAAAATCAAAATTAAAGATCTGATCAGAATGCAAGAATATTTGACCTTCTGTCAGGGTTGATCCATCCATAGCTAACACGACAGCTCTTTCGATAATATTCTCCAATTCACGTACATTCCCGGGGAATGGATACACCATAAGCGAAGAGAGGACCTCCTGAGATAATCCATTGATTTTCTTCCCTAACCGCTGGGAATACACTCTTAAAAAATGTTCAACTAAAGGGGGAATATCACCATGCCGTTCACGCAGGGCGGGAAGCGTAACCGGAAATACATTTAATCGGTAAAAAAGATCAGCACGAAATCTGCCTTGTTTTACTTCCTCCCCTAAATCTTTTTGACTTGCTGAAATGACACGAACATCAACCTTTATTGAATTGTCAGAACCTAACGGATGGATCTCACCTTCCTGGAGTACTCGTAAAAGCCTTTGTTGAAACGCTGATGATGTGTCTGTTATCTCATCCAGGAAAATCGTTCCCCCATCCGCCAATTGAAATAATCCTTTTTTATCTGATACTGCATCAGTGAACGCTCCTTTTTTGTGACCAAAAAGAGCGCTTTCCAGAAGTGTATCTGGCAGTGCAGCGCAGTTCTGGGGGACAAACAACCCGGTTTTCCGTGACCCATTTGTGTGAATTGCCCGCGCAACAAGTTCCTTGCCGGTTCCGGTTTCTCCCTGAATTAACACAGTTGTATCTGTAGGAATGACCTTCCTCATCAATGTAAATACAGCGTTCATTACCGGACTTTTGCCAATAATTTGATCGAAAGAATACCGTTTTTCAGCATCCTGTGTTAAAAGCAGGTTTTCATCTGACAAGCACCGGTTTGCTTCCTCAAGTTCGGCCACCAAAGAACGGTTAGTCTGGATAAGATTGTAGCGTTCAATCGCCTGTCGAACGATCAAATTTACATCCTCCGGTTCCCATGGTTTGTGAATATAGTAATACACATTCCCTTCGTTGATTGCATCAATGACAGTCTGAATATCAGAATATCCTGTGATGAGAATCCGGGTTGCATCTGGTTGGATCTCCATCGCTTTTTCCAAGAGAGTAACACCATTCATTTTCGGCATGCGTTGATCTGCGATAATGGCAGCAATTTCCTGCTCTTTCAAGACCAGCATTGCAGAAAAACCATCCTGACACAGGATAACATCATGTTCTTTTCGTAATGTACGCTTCAAAGAATTCAAAACTGAAGGTTCATCATCCACAATTAAAATTTTTCTCAAAATATTTCTACTCATCAATTTTTTCCTTTTCCTGAAGGTATTTTGACTTTGAAAGTTGTGCCTTCGCCTACCTTGCTTTCAACCAATATTGATCCATGGTGTTTTTCAATAATTCCGTAGCTGATACTTAATCCAAGTCCGGTTCCTTCCCCAATTAGTTTGGTTGAATAAAACGGATCAAAAATTTTGCTCAATTCTTTTTCCTCTATCCCTTTTCCATCGTCTTGGATATTAATTATCACCCATGAATTGTCCAAACTCGTGCTGATCCAAATATTTCCTTCTCCCTGAATTGCCTGAACCCCATTCAAGAGCAGGTTCATGAATACTTGATTCAAATGTCCGGGCATACAAAGGATCTCCGGGATATCTCCATATTTTTTATGAAACCTGATCCTTTCACCTGCTTCCTTACTTAACAACAGTACAGCCGAATCAATTCCTTTGTGAATATCAGATTGATTGAATTCTCCTTCATCAATCCGTGAAAAATTTCGCAAATTTTCCACGATAGCTTTCACCCTGTTGCTTCCTTCCATGCTTTCTGTTATCAGTTTTCGTACATCTCCACGGATATATTGAAATTCATCCTTGTCAACTTTTTCTTTCCTGGTCAAAACATCAATATATTTTTGCAATTCCTTCATGTTCGCATAAATGAAACTGATGGGGTTATTTAACTCATGCGCAATTCCTGCCACCAACTGCCCTAAACTGGACATTTTTTCACTCTGAACTAATTGTGCTTGGGTTGATTTCAATTTTTCAAGAAGATCCTTTTGTATCAGATTTCTTTCTTCCAACTCTTCTACATATTGATTCCGGGTTTTCGATTCTGCAACCTTTCGGGTCAAACTTTTTGTTTCCTCAATAAAGTCTATATTTTCAAGTGACAGGGCAGTTTGATTTGCAACAATAGATAACAATTCCCGATCTTCTTTTTGCACAGGATTTCCATCCCCTATTTCACCTATTATTAATATTGCTGTTGATGGCCCCTGATATACAATCGGGAAAAAAACCGTTCCTTCCGGCAGTTCCGGATAAACTGATCTCACTTCTTTCTCGAAGGCCACACCTTTTGTATTGAGTGCTTTGCATTGGGAATTTGTAAGGTTCACTGCTTCTGGAATTTTATCGGTACTGCCAACTATTTTTGCTCGTACTAACTTTTTACCATTTAGAACACAAATACAGGTAAATGACACATCCAGAGTCTTGCTTATGGTGGATATAAGCTTTTGAAACAACTCGTTTTTATCTCGAATCAAAATCACCTGCTCCGAAATATCCTTCAGTACTTTTCGATATTCAAACCGCTGGAGTTGCCCGCGATACATTTTTTCCATAAATCCCAAAAATATGCTTATCACCACAAACTCCGTTACCGTCAATACAGAAAGTACTTTCTGCATTGAACGTCCCTCCATAAGCCCATAAACAAGGTAAAGAATAGCCAGTCCACCAAACAGAAATCCAACAACCTGACGGTTCGACCACTCATATCGTTTGAAAGAAAGATTTAAGAAAATCATTAAACAGGCTGCCATGACAAAAACAAAACTGAAGTTGAACCAGAAAGCCGGGAATCGAAGTTTACGCATAATTTCTCTCTTGGCAAGAACCACGCTTCGCAATACTCCTGACATTTCCCGAACCTTACGAAATTCTCCCGGGTTTAATCCAACCACCTCCACTTTTTCCCCGGAGGGAAATTGCACCAGAGCAACATATTGAAAACCGTCCTCAACACCAAAATGCACTACTGCCTCTCCGATTGATAAATACCCGCCGCCACCTGAAACTTCCCTGTATCCAGCCAAAGATCGAGATCCCTCCCCATCCTGAATAGAATAAAGCCATACTTTTGCACCAATTGCATCGCGATTACTCTGAACTCCTTCCAGGTAAAGTCGAATGGACTGGCCTGCTGTTCCCGGGTTCAAAAATAAGGTACTGATGGTATCCTTACTTGCTACAAATAGATCCAGATCTCCATCGCCCTCCAGGTCTGCTACAGCTGCCCCTGTGCTATAGTATTGAAGCCTTGATTGAGCATTAATCTTTTCCTGGTATACCAATGCAAATGTTCCATCCTGTTTATTTCTGAAAAACAAATTTGGTCCGATATTGGTGAAGAAAATATCCTGCCACCCATCGTTATCCAGATCAGCAATGATTCCCGAATAGGATGGAAAGTGGTTCTGCACTCCAGTCTTATCTGTCATATCTCTAAAATCCCACTCTTTCTGATTCCCGCCGTTATTGATATAGAGCCGACTCTCTTTCTGCCTATCTGAGATCAGAAGATCCAAATCTCCGTCGTTATCTACATCCCCGAATTGTACGCCATTGCTATTCAGAGCTTGTGTCAGATGAGCCAGAGGAAGTAACATTTTTTCAAACCGTTCACCACGGACGTTTCGGTAAAAAATATCCGGTGCGTGCCAATTGCAGACATAGAGGTCCGGATAACCGTCCAAATCCACATCAGCAAAGGAAGCGCTTTGGCTGATTCCTCCATTATTGACACCAAACTCCACTGCCTTGTCCGTGAAGGTTCCACGTGATGATTGGATATACAATCTGTTTTCACCATGCTCATTTGTCAAATAAAGATCCAGATCCCCATCCACATCCACATCAGCCCAGGCTGCCCCGTTGCCGCTGAATGGTGTTTGAATGCCAACCTGCTCTGATACATCCTGGAATTTCAATTTTTGTGATTGTCGAAACAGTTTTGTAGTTACTCCCCAACCTGCAATCATCACATCCTGCAAACCGTCATTATCATAGTCCACAACCGAAGCGCCTAACTCGAGGTTTTCCAAATAGCGGGGATAAAGATTACCCCCAAGGCCGGTCTGAATCGTTATATCCTTGAACCTTCCTTTTGTGCTTTGGTAGAGAAACATCCGGTTCAGGTTGCGAAACCTCACAACATACAAATCAGCATCCCCGTCACCATCCAAATCCCGGAAAGCCACACCATAAGCATCGGAAAACTCCGGAAGAAGTGAACTGACATTTCTTTCAGATTGAAACATCGTTTTCACCCACAATGCAGTATTCGCAAATCCACTACTGCACAACAAAACTGTACAGAAAATAAAAAATATGAATTTGTAATTTTTACCCACCGGAGAATATTTCTACTATATTGTAAATATAATTTACAAATATATTTATACTTTAGTGCAATATTTTATTACAAATTAGACAGTAGAATCAATCCTTTCCCTCACTTATTATTACGATCAAACCGGAAGCGGGGTTGATTATTGTTTATATATTTCGGCTAAAAAGGATTAAACGAAATTTCTATGGTGCTTAGTTATTTTTCGTTTCGATATCTCTCCTGGTATTTTTCCACCTTTTCTTCAAGTAAATTTTCATATCCATCTCTTTCCATATCCAACATCAATTGATTAATCCAGAGTTTTGACTGCTGAACATAATCATCTATCAGGGCGACAGGTGCTTGCTCTCCGTACATGTTTGCGATAATGATGGCTGAAGGCAGTGGAACATATATGTTAAGAAGCTCCTCATAAAAACTATCGAGAGACTTAACCAGTTCTTTGGTAGATAAATAATCGACAGGTTCTGCGAATATGCTGTCCGCAAATTCTGATTGTTCGGCCCAGATCTTGAAATAATAAAACAAACGTCCATCCAGCACACCGTTCACATAGGCCGCCTTAACTTTGTATGAATGTTCCGGATTGTAATCCACCAGCTGTTCCACCCTTTTCCAGTCCCTTCCGTCCCAGAATAGACGGTTTTGATTCTGTCCAAAAAGAACAACAATAGCTCCTAAAATGATAAGAGACTTATACATTATCTTTTAATTCCTGCAATATCGAACATAAAAGCATATTCCAGTGCTACTTCACGGTAGCGGCGAAACCGACCTGATTTCCCGCCATGGCCTGCCTCCATATTAATATGAAATACCAACAAATTATAATCAGTTTTCATATCGCGGAGTTTAGCCACCCATTTCTGCGGCTCCCAATATTGTACTTGGGAATCAAAATAACCAGTGGTCACAAGCATATTGGGGTAATCCTTAACCTCCACATTATCGTAAGGTGAATATGTCATCATATAATCAAACTCATTCTTTTCCCGTGGATCACCCCATTCATCCCACTCATTTGATGTAAGCGGAATAGTTTCATCCAACATTGTATTAACCACGTCTACAAATGGAACAGAAACTAATACGCCTTTGTATACTTCGGGCGCCAAGTTCAATACTGCACCCATGAGTAACCCGCCTGCACTCCCGCCCATAGCAAATAAATGATTTGCACTCGTATATTTTTTCTGTATCAAATATTTACTGCAATCGACAAAATCTGTAAACGTGTTCATCTTGTTAAACATCTTACCGTCTTCATACCAGGGACGTCCATACGTCTGACTTCCCCGAACATGAGCAATTGCAAAAGCAAAACCCCTGTCCAATAAACTCAATCGGGTTGAACTGAACGAAGGATCGACAGTTGCCCCATATGAACCATATCCATACTGCAATAAATTCCCTTCACCGTTTTGCTTAAATCCTTTTTTATAAATGATCGAGATAGGTACTTTTTTACCATCTCTTGCTGTGGCAAACAAACGCTCTGTTGTATATGCGCCGGGATTGTGGCCTCCAACTACCTCGGTTTGTTTCAATAATGTTGATTCACGCGTATCCATGTTGTAATCAATCGTCGAAAACGGTGTTTTCAGTGATGTAAAACCATACCTTAAAATATTTGTATCAAAGTTCAAGTTTGTGAGTGTGTACGCAGCATAAACATCTTCACCAAAATCCATATAATGTTCATTGCCTGACCGCTGATCTATAATACGTAATTGCCGCAAGCCATCTTTTCGTTCGCTGAGGACCATATGATTCGCAAACACTTCAATATTGCTTAATAATACATCATCACCGTGAGCAATCACTTCAGTCCAGTTTTCCTTTGATGTTGCACCATCCGGTGTTTCCATCAGCCGGAAGTTGGTGGCGCCCCAATTTGTAACAATATAAAACTTGTCTTTGTAATGCTCGATGGAATATTCATGCTCTTTTTCCCGGGAAGAAAATGAATGAAATTTACCTTCCGGGTTATCAGCTTCTAAAACGTAATAATCACTGGCCAAAGTACTGGAATTATAAATGATGATATATTTATCAGATTTAGAACGATAGACACCGATGTAAAAGGAATTATCCGTTTCAGTATATACCCGCACATCTTCAGCTTGTGGTGTACTCATTTTATGCCTATTAATATGATCTGAAAGAAGGGTGACTTCATTTTTTGTGGTATAAAAAAATGTTTCGCTGTCATTGGCCCACGCTGCATAACCTTCAGTTCCACGAATTTTATCTTTTAGAATTTCACCAGTTTCAAGATCCTTTACATTTATTGTATATATACGCCTGCTTAGTGTATCTACACTAAAAACCAATAACCGATTATTTGGACTAACGGACAACCCTGTTAATGAAAAATAGTCGTGACCCTCCGCCCATTCATTAACATTAATCATTATTTCTTCTGCATTGTCCAGCGATCCTTTTTTGCGGCAGTATATGGGATACTCTTTATCCTCTTCATAACGAGTATAATACCAATACCCGTTGTCTAAATAAGGAACGGATTCGTCATCTTTTTTAATCCGTCCCACTATTTCATCAAACAATTTTCCCTGAAATTGTTCAGTATGTTTCAGTTTGGCTTCTTTATAAGCATTCTCTGCTTTCAAATTATCCATCACTTTTTGAGTTTGAGCATCAGGATCCTTTGCCAACTTTTGTTTATCTGTTAAACGCATCCAATGGTAATTATCAACTAGATCATAACCGTGAATCGTTGTTTTGTGTGGGATTTTTTCAGCAACCGGAGTTTTCATTACTGTTTCTTCTTTCTGCCTATTAATGACCATCATTACGACTGCAATTCCAATTATGACGGAGAATAAAAAATTGCGATTCATTTATCAAGCTTTCGTTTGTTCATGAAATAAAAAGGGCTGTAAGCTAATAGAAAATGAGCTAATGCTACAAATTCAGCAGTGAGGATATACCACGGCCAGGGACCCAAATAATCCAGGAGAGTGGGAATGCGTTCTCCGACATGATTCACCGGTTTGCCGCAAATCCAGAAATAATTTGAGTCTATCAACATATTTACAATAGCGGCAAAAACCAAAAAAATATTTAACGCTATAAAAGATTTGATAAGA
>CAJXJG010000033.1 GCA_913054425.1 uncultured Fidelibacterota bacterium | reverse complement strand
TCCGGGATCAAGCTGGACTAAAGGGTTATTCATTATATTTCCTTAAAGATTGTTATTTCATCAATACAATCAACAGGGCAAATACTTCACCCAAAATTGCTACACCTTCGAGCAGGAATAGGGGCAAATTAACAGCGGCCGTGATCTTATCGGATGCTTCCGGCTGACGGGCAATACCTTCAGCTGCAGCTGCAGCCAGGCGGCCAATGCCCATACCTGCACCGATTACGATGAGCCCAAGACCCAGTCCTACTCCTAACAAATGAAGATTTTCCATCTTACGTTTCTCCTTTATTTTTGATTAATGATGTACATTAATTGCCATGCCGATAAACACAGCAGACAACAGTGTGAAAACATATGCCTGCACCAAAACGACAATTATTTCTAATCCTGATATAGCTGTGGCCATTGGTATAGAAAAAAGCGCAACACTCAGTCCTGTTGCTGTACTGTGAAACATATCTGCAAAAATAGCCATAAAGGACAAAATTGCAAGGATGGCAATATGTCCACCAGTCATATTCGCTGCTAATCGCATTGTTAATGCAAAAGGTTTCACAAACATTCCAATAATTTCAATTGGAATTAGGATGATATATACCGGCCAAGCCAGTCCGTGTGGTACTAAATTTTTCCAATGATTGATAAATCCATGAGCATGGGAACCGGCTATCATTATTGAAAAGAATGTGATCACTGCCAGTCCGGCAGTTACATTAAAATTAGCTGTAGCTGTTACGCCGCCATGTAAAAGTGAATTAATAAGATTATGATTGTCACTTGCTGGGACTTGAAATAAAAATCGATTTAGAACTCCAAGTAAATCAAAAACCGGGATCAATCCAATACCATTGGCAAAAAGGATAAAAAAGAAAAAAGTAAGAATCATGGGTGTCCATGTATTTGTAAATTTTGAACCTATATTGGGTTTTACAATGGAATCCCGGATGAATGAAACTATGGTTTCAATTATATTCATCCAACCGGAAGGAATGGGTTTTTCTTTTTTCATATATTTTTGAATAGGAAGGATTATTGCCGTAGAGAGAATCACCGCAACAATCCATAACATAAGCACATGTTTTGTTACTGACATCATTTCCAAAAAAGAAAACCAGCTTTCCCCTTCTTCAACCCTAAATTTTTCGGGTAAATTAATTAAAGGGTGTTTCAATGAACTATTGGAAACATGGTGGATGATATTATTACCAACCTCATCCAATACACTAGTGCCAGTGGTGTGGGACTGCTCAGTAACTGCACTCATTTATGAATTAATATTATACCTGTTTGAAAATGGATTTAAAAAATAACGCCTCACTAATGTGAAGCGTTATAAAATAGCAAGTAAAACTAATTATAAAAGGCATTGGATTGAAAGTGTAAAAAGTAAAAATATATATAAAATAGGAACCATAAAATATCATTTTACCTGCAAAGGCTTTTAACATGAAAGGTGTTAAATCCGCTGGGTTTCTATCGTAGATTTTTTTTTCACAGAAGAGAGTTAATAATCCAATAACCAATGGTGCAATCATCCCCAGAAACATTTCCCAACGAAAAGCTGGAAAGAAAAGTCCGGCGGCTAGTCCCCAGGATCCTAAGGTAAAAAAGAACATATAAATGATAAGCTTCATTTCTTTGGGGAGATGAAAATTACCTTAATTAGGCCGTAAAATCCCACTGCAAGGCCTAAAAAAAGTCCTGACAAAAGTAACCATGGTTTGGTATGCAGATATTTATCCAGGAGATATCCCAGTCCTCCTAATAACATCACTGCTCCTATCAGGGAATAGGAAGCGGCCGCCGCAGGGCCGCTTTCCCTAAGGATTTTTTGCATGTAACGGAAAGAATTGTTCCGGGAATTATTCTGATCAGATTTCATCGAATTATTATGGTTGCCTTTGGTAGCGTCATTAGCAACGGAGGGAAAAAGAAGACGTGATATTGTTCCCAATTCTTTTTTCTCATCCTAATCTTTTAAACCATCACTCACTGAACTCACCAATTCGCATTTTCCCTTAAACTGAGCCCCTTCCTCAATTAAAAGGTGTTTATAAGTCAAATCCCCAACCAGGGTTGAGAAACTCCCAAGAACAGCTCTGTCTTTAACAATCACATTCCCTTCTACTTTCCCGCCAATATGGATATCACTAGCTATGATGTTGCCCAATACACTTCCACTTTTTGCCACACGAACGGGTCCTTCTGTTGTAATGGTTCCCAAAATCGTTCCGTAAACAATCAACCCGCCGCTTAGTTCTATATTTCCATGGATAATTGCATCCGCACCAATTATGGAATGGACATTTTTAAAGTTAATTTTGTTCATGGAACTGGGGACTTACATCAGATTCGAGGTAACCGGGGAAAAATTTCAATGGATCAAGAATATTTCCTTCTTTCCATATCTCAAAATGAAGGTGAGGCCCAGTCGTAATTCCTGTACTTCCTACCAGAGCAATCACATCACCCCGCTTCACAAAATCCCTTTGTTTTTTCATATTATTCTGGTGATGGCCATAGTAGGTAAAATAACCATCTCCATGGTAAAGAATTACTATATTCCCCAGGTTGTAAGTCCAGCCTGAAAATACAACAAATCCGGAAGCTGAGGCTAAGACTGGATTTCCTTCCGCTGCAGCAATGTCAATTCCATAATGATTTTGATCTGTAGAAAATGCTGACGTATTCATTCGTTGAGTGACGAAACCTTCAACCGGCATCTGGGAGGGAATATTTTCCACATAACTGACAGGAAGGTTTTCATTTTCATCCAATTGGACATTTTGAGATAATTCTCCGGAATCTGTTGTTTTTTGATCCAAACCGAGATCGGTTCCAAGGGATTTACGGATTTGTCTATCCATAAATTTCATTCGTTGAAGATCATTCATGAGATTCATTACAGTTACCCGCTCTGTTACTGCTTTATCATATTTTGCCTGCATGATTTGATAGTCTCTTAGTTTTGGTACTGAATAAATTCCAAATCCAACTACTCCAATGACGATTACTACAACCAGGAGAACCAAAGACCAAATCCAAACATACCGGACAGAAAACTGCCGATTCCGGTCATCACTATCTGGAATAAGGATGACTGTAAATCTCGATGGATTCATTTACTCAATAGAACGAATCATTTCAATGATTCTTTCCAGGTCATCATCTGAAAAATAGCTGACCCCAATGGAACCGCTTCCTTTTTTATAAATTATTCGAACCTTGGTACCCAAAATTGATATTAACTCATCCTCAAGTCTTTTGATTTGAGGATTTACTTTTCTAATAATCTTATTCTTCAATTCTAATTTTTTTGAAGTTTTAACTTTGGCCCAATCTTCCGCAGCGCGCACACTCATCTTCTCCTTGAGGATTTTCTTCCAAAGTCCAATCATTGCATTATGAGTTTTCATCATTAAAATTGCGCGGCCATGTCCTGCGGACAGGTTCCCACTCCGAATGCTATCCTTGATCTCTCTAGGAAGGGTTAAGAGCCTCATGGAATTGGAAATGGTCACCCGTTTCTTTCCTACCGATTTTGCAATTTTCTCCTGGGATAATTTGAACTGGTTATTTAAATAGATGTATGCTTCTGCTTCTTCAATTGGGTTTAGGTTTTCTCTTTGAATATTTTCAATCAGTGCCATCTCGACCATCTCTGCATCATCGGCCACTTTTATAATATAAGCCGGAATATTTTTCAGCCCGGCTTTTTTGGAGGCGCGCAACCTTCGTTCACCTGCAATGAGAATAAACTGATTATCCACTTTTTGAACTGTTATTGGGGTCAGTATCCCCTTTTCCTTAATAGATGCTGTAAGTTCTTCCAGTGCGGTTTTGTCAAATTGCTGTCTTGGTTGGTGGGGATTAGGTTTGATGGAGCTAATGGATATTTTATCCACCCCATAGCGTTCCGGAATCTTTTCATCGCTATGCGGTTGAATCAGGGCTTCTAATCCTTTTCCCAATCGTTTATTTGACACGTTCCAGTATCTCCTCAATTAAATTCATATAATTTCTGGCGCCCGTTGAATTCGCATCATACAGAAGAGCAGGTTTTCCGAAACTGGGAGCTTCACCAAGGCGGACGTTACGATGAATCACTGTCTCAAACAATTTGTCTTCAAAATAACTTTTTACTTCCTCAGCTACTTCTTTAGAAAGTTTAAGTCGGCTATCATACATTGTTAATAGAACGCCGGAAATAATCAAATTTTGATTGATATGTTTTTGAATCAGTCGAATGGTGTTCAGGAGTTGTCCGAGTCCTTCCAGGGCATAATATTCGCACTGAATGGGAATAATGATTGAGTCAGAAGCTGCTAATGCGTTGATAGTAAGCAATCCCAGGGACGGAGGACAGTCGATGATTATGTAATCATATTTCGTGTGCAGCTTTTTTAAAAATGATTGGAGTTGATATTCTCTTGCCATAATGCTCACAAGTTCAATTTCTGCACCGACTAAATCATTGGTGGAAGAGATTAGATCCAGGTATTTAATTTCTGTATGTGTAATAGCTTTATTAATTGAAGTTCCCCGAATTAATACATCATATATAGTTGCAGATATATCCTGAGTGAGGTTTGCGATTCCTGTGGTTGCATTACATTGGGGATCCAAGTCAATGAGAAGAGTCTTGCATTCCGTTACTGCTAAACCAACAGCAATGTTTACCGAGGACGTGGTTTTACCCACTCCTCCTTTTTGATTGACGAGGGAAAAAATATGCGACATAAAATTTGTTTGAAAAATGAATCGAAATTTACTGGAAAGGTAGTTGTGGAAACAAGACGGATCCTCCGTATCATTCTATCTGAAGAAAGCACATTGATTTATTTGTACACTAGTAAGGTCAGGAGTAAATTCCTTATAGAGGCTGTCACAAGAAATAAATTCCATTTTAATGAAAGCACTGGTTAAAAAAAGTCCTGAAAAAGGTATTTGGGTAGCAGATGTTCCAATTCCAGAAGTTAATACAAATGATGTATTAATCCGGATTCATAAGACTGCTATTTGTGGAACTGATCTGCACATTTATCAATGGAATGAATGGGCACGCCGGACAATTTCACCACCAATAGTGATAGGTCATGAATTTATAGGTGTAGTAGAAGAAGTCGGGATTGGAGTTACTCATTATAAAAAAGGAGACACGGTTTCCGGGGAAGGACATATCACCTGTGGGAACTGCCGGAATTGCCGTGCAGGAAAACGGCATTTATGCCATCGTACCATTGGTGTTGGAATACATCGAGATGGAGCTTTTGCCGAATATGTGGTTATACCGGAACAGAACGTTTGGTCTGTGCATCAGGATATCCCCTTAGAAGTTGCTTCATGTTTTGATCCTTACGGAAATGCGGTTCACACAGTATTGTCATTTAAAATGGTGGGGGAAGATGTGCTCATTACAGGAGCGGGTCCCATTGGACTTATGGCAATACCAATCTGCAAATTTGTAGGTGCACGGTTTGTAGTTATAACGGATGTAAACGAATATCGCTTGAGATTAGCAATGGAACTGGGGGCAACAAGGACGGTTAATGTAACTACGGAAACTATTGAAGACACGATGAAATCTCTGGGGATGACGAACGGATTTGACGTAGGCTTGGAAATGTCTGGGCAGGGCAGTGCATTGAACAATATTTTACAATCAATGTACAATGGGGGAAAAATTGCATTACTTGGATTATTATCTCCATCAACCCAAATTAATTGGGATGATATCATTTTTAAAGGCTTGATTGTCAAAGGAATTTATGGCAGGGAAATGTTCGAAACGTGGTATAAGATGGAACAAATGCTGAGAAGTGGTCTTGACATATCCAAGGTCATCACACACCGCATTCCCATTGATAATTTTCAGGAAGGATTTGATATTTTAGAATCAGGGCAATGTGGAAAAGTGATTTTAGAATGGACGTAATTTATATTGGATTTATCGAAATACTTTTGAGCTGTTTGTAATTTTAAAAAGTATATTATGAAAAAAGCCCTGAAATTTTATCAAGAAACTTTGAACCAGATTATGGCGGAGGATTTATATAAAAAAGAGAGCACTATTTTAACACCTCAAGGTGTAAAAATAGCCACCCGTGAAAGCGGTGAGGTTTTGAATTTCTGTGCGAATAATTACTTAGGACTAGCGAACAATACTGAACTTATCACTGCCGCGAAGAATGCCTTAACTAGACATGGATTTGGTATGGCTTCAGTCCGATTTATTTGCGGGACTCAGGATATTCATAAAAAATTGGAGAAAACCATTTCAGATTTTTTTAATACAGATGATGCAATTCTTTATACGAGTTGTTTTGATGCAAATGGAGGTCTCTTTGAAACTATTCTCAGTGCAGAAGATGCTGTTATTAGTGATACCCTGAACCATGCTTCAATCATTGATGGTATTCGTCTGTGTAAGGCACAGCGATACAGGTATGCAAACAATGATATGATAGATTTGGAAAAAAAGCTGAGGGAAACTCAAAATTCACGTCTTCGGCTTATTGCAACGGACGGGGTGTTTTCCATGGATGGAACTATTGCTAAATTAGATAAAATTGTAGAATTGGCAGAAAAGTACGATGCCCTGGTTATGGTGGATGATTCTCATGCCACTGGATTTGTAGGAAAAACCGGGAGGGCTCCGGTGAGTATAAGGGCGTATTGAACAAAATTGATATAATTACGTCAACCTTAGGCAAGGCTCTTGGTGGTGCATCAGGGGGATTTACAACCGGAAGGAAAGAAATTATTGAATTATTACGGCAACGTTCCCGCCCTTACCTGTTTTCTAATACATTAGCGCCTTCAATTGTTGCTGCCGGAAAAAAGGTTTTTGAAAAACTATCCGCAACCACTGAACTGCGGGATAAACTGGAAGAAAATACTCATTTCTTTCGTACTGGAATGACAGCAGCCGGATTTGATATTATAGAGGGAGCACACCCAATTGTACCGGTAATGCTTTATGATGCCGGCATTGCTCAAAAAATGGCAAAATATCTTCTTGAGGAAGGTATATACGTGGTTGGGTTCTTTTACCCAGTTGTCCCAAAAGGAAAAGCACGGATTCGAGTTCAAATTTCTGCAGCCCATGAAAAGGAACACTTATCCCGGGCAATTAAAGGATTTAAAAAAGTCGGGAAAAAATTACAGATTATTTGAGAGCGAATTCATACCGTTATTGAGTTTCCCTTTGATAAAAAAGTTTTTTTCTAAATCTTGACACACCTCTTTTCTATATAATAACTTCTAAAGTCAATTCCGGGTATTAAATAGCCCGGGCGCACCCTAAATAAAATGAAGACGGACAAGAAACCTAAACTACAAGTTATAATGCTGGTTTTTTTACTTTCAGCATTTTTTCTTAATGGTCAAATCTATGATGTTAGATCCTTAAAAAAAGAACCTGATACTCCTGGAACAATCGAAAAGAACAAAGGAGATCTAATAGCTCGCAATGCTGATATTTATTTAGAGACCACGATAAACCAAGAAGAATATATTGTCGGCCCGGGCGACCAATTTACTTTTAATATGCTATCCAGTGATGGGATTGTATCATTACTTCTGGAAATTTCTCCAACTGGTGATGTTTTAATTCCAGCTGTCGGGGTAATATTTGTTGATAAATTATTTTTGAATGCTGCTATTGAGGAAATCAGATCGAAATGTTTGGAAAAGTATAGAAATGCAAAGATAAATCTTACATTAATTAAAATAAGAAAGTTCAAGGTCCAAGTTTTTGGGACAGTTCATCATCCGGGTTTCGTAGTTGTTTCTCCCATCACAAGAGTTTCGGACATCTATGACTTAGTTGTTGATCAAGAAATTCCAGATCAAAATTTGATTGAGTCTGATGGAGACATAAAAATAGTATCCAGGTCGGATATATCTACTCGGGATATCACACTTTGGCGTGGATCAATGCCAATAAATGTTGATCTTGTAAAGTTCAACGTTTACGGCAATAAAGAGCTAAACCCTCAAATACAACAAGGTGATATTATTGAATTCCGCTTGAAAAAGGAAAAAGTGGGAATTTATGGTGGTGTTGAATTACCGGGGATTTATGAATATGCAGAAGAAGAATCTGTTTCAGATATAATCAAACTTGCCGGAGGTTTCACAAAAAATGCTGATACAAATAAAGTGGAAATTACCCGGTTCCTTAATTATTTAGATAAAGAATCAATAGTTCTCAATTCGAATCGAGACATACGAGCAATGATTGTGAATCCTGAAGATCATATAATGGTTCGGTTTTACCAGGATTATAAACGCCAAGATTTAGTAGAGATTTTTGGTGAAGTGAAATATCCCGGCGTATACAGTATTAAAGTTGGCGAAACAACATTTGGAGACATCATCCGGAGAGCTGGAGGGTATGCAACCAAAGCGGATTCGTTAAGAATTATTATAAACAACGGGATGATAAATAATATTCATGATATTGAATTGGAAAGAATAACAATGATCCCTCATGAGGACAGAACTGATGATGAAAAATCCTATATAAAAGCCAGATACAGGACAAAAAAAGGCACAATAGAATCCCATTCAGAGAATTATACCCGTGATATAAAATCATACCTCTTGAATGATAATGATGAAATAGAAATCCCACGGTACTTTGAATATGTTGAGATTTTGGGAGCTGTAACGAATCCAGGGCGATATCCATTTATGAGCTCTGCTGGTGTGTCTCAGTATATAAAAATGGCAGGGGGTTTAACAGAAACTGCCACGAGAAAAAAATATATTATTAAAGCCAGTACCGGATTAAGACTCCCCCTCTCCAGAAAGGTTGATATCGAAAATGGGGATATTATTTTTATTGCTGAAAAGATGGAATATAACACCTGGAACAGAATCCAGGAAGTTATGACCACATTGGGACAGATAGCCACTATCATAATCGTCATTCAAAGCGCAATACAATAGGGAATTAAAACACCAATGGATTTAACTCCTCACGAAAAGAAGATATTAGAACTCATCAGGAAATATCCCAAGGTTGTAACCGATCCTAATATTCGCCGGCAGATTGCTGAGAAAAACAGCCTGTCGGAAAAAACTCTCCGGAATCGAATTGCTGATTTTAAAAAATATGGTTTATTAGGTAAGGATAAAAAAATAGAAATTGAAAAGATTACAAAATCCTTTATTACTGATAATGATGAGATCAATCTTGCTGCTGTATGGGATACCATAAAATTAAAGCACAGATTAATAACCTTAATTTCAATATTGTGTGCTTTAGCTGGTTTGACTTATTCCGTGGTGGCAACAATATACTTTGAATCGACTATATCCATGTACCCTGCTGGTGAACTGAGCCAGACTGGTGGTATACTGGGTGATTTTCAGGGATTATCCAAGACATTCGGCATAGGTAGTCTGGGGCCTGCTCCAACATATAATATACCGGATATTATTAATAGCAGACGGCTAAAAAAGGACATTGTGTTAAAAACATGGAAAAATGCAGAATTTTCTCAGGGATCCAACCTGATAAAATACTGGAAATTGGACAGGCCAAAGCTGTTTTCACCCAGAAAATGGATATCCAGGTTTTTTCCATCAGGAAATTTTATATCTGACCCGCAAGATATATTAATCTATGAAGCAATTTTGGAACTGGATGAATTAATTTCTGTAAAGGAAGAAATATCTGGGCTGATTACGGTTTCTGTATTAATGCAAGATCCAAATCTTACAGCTAGTATCGCCAACTATATTGCAGAATATGTAATAGAATTTATTTCAGTTGAACAACACAGGGAAGCAGTAAAAAACAAAGTATTTATTTACGACCAGAAAATGGAAGCAAAAAATGAATTAGCACTTTCAGAAGAAGAACTGACGGAATTTCGTAAACAGCATCCCATTACCTTGGATACTCCTGACCTGCAATTAGCAAGAGGCCGTCTCATAAGGAACGTAGAGGAAAACCAGGCTGTATATATTACTCTGCGTCAACAGTTTGAAATTGCCAAAATTGAGGAAGCGAAAGAAAATTTACTTGTCAATATATTGGATACTGCAGAACCAGCAGTAAAAAAGGCAAAACCCAAACGTGCGCTCATTGTAATACTTTCCCTTCTTGGTGGTTTTATGATCGCCATACCGATTTCTTTATTTTCAAATAGAGATAGATTGGAATTGAGTGATATATTAGTTGAAGGCCTGAGCCCATCTGAAAAAGTGCAATAAATATTTATCAAATGCACAATGCTGAATAAACGTTTATTCAGAAATTCATTATATACCGGCGTCGCACTTTGCTTTGTTGGTTTTGTACCATTCCTCTTCAATATTTTGGTAGCCAGAACATTTGGGAAAGAAGCCTTGGGTACTGTGAGTATTGCTATCAGCTTTTGTCTTGTGATCACAGTATTTGTAACAAATTTTTTTGGTACATCCGGCAATAAATTCCTGTCAGAGTACCGGGGCAGACAAAGTTTAGAGCCATTTAAACTCGTATTTTTTACTATGCTTATTGGTCCCGTTATTGTTTTGACAACCTTTTGTGTTGCTATGGTCTGGCACTGGGATTATCTTTCGTTAAGGCTCTCCTTACAATCTAATTTGCTGATTCCCATGGCAGCCTACATTTACTCGCGGTCGTTCTACATTATTTTTAGGAGAATGCTTTATGGTGTTGATCTGGTGGCTTTTTATGCAATAAATGAGATTATATCAGATATTATTCTCATTGTCACAATAAGTACTGTGTGCTGGTTGCGGCTCCCGCATTTGCTGATTCAGAGTTTTGTACTTGGATATTCAATCTTTACCGTAATCAGCATATCGGTCTTATACAGGAATTACGCAGCAATTGTTGGGCCATTACAACCCCAGAAAAACTATCAAATCAAATCTGTATTCATTGAATATTTTAAATATGGATTTATTACCATGGCTGGCACCTCTTCCAGTACGGGTGCGGGTTATTTATCCATGTTGTTTACTGGATATTTTTTAACAAGTACAGATGCAGGTTTATACTCATCTGTTTTGGCTATTGTGAGCATATTAATGTTTTTGCCCAGACTGGTAACACAGGTTCTTTTGCCGGAGTTTTCAAAACTTTTTGGTGCCGGGGATGAACATTCAATCATTTATATATTGAAGTATTCCTTCTGGTTTCTGTTCATCATCGCGCTGATAATTAATGTATCTTTATTCGTTTTTTCAGAAAATATATTATCAATTTTTGGTAATTCATTTTCAAGTGGAAGCCTGATTCTTAGAATCATCATACCTGGTGTTTTTATACGCATGATATCTGTACCCTTGATTACATATTTATCAGCTACGCGATATGTTATTTACCCCAACATCGGCGGAATCATCATTCTCGTTGTTTCAATTATTGCCTGGTCAATTCTTGTTCCTACTTACAATCTGGTTGGTATTGCAGTGGGATATGTAACCGGTATTAGTATTGGCATAGGCTATCAGATTGTGATGGCAGTAATCAAACTAAGATCATTTAGCGCTAAGCATTAATTCGTTTTTATAATATGCTAAAATTATCCATAGTTATAAAATATTATTTACTTTCATTCCTTTTGATTGATTCTATTAGTGGATTCGTCCGGATTTATCTCGGGATATCTAACCCCATTTTCAACATTGGGTATTGGATTCGTGGCCCCATACTGATATTGTTTATTTTTTATTATTTAAATCAAATTAAAAAACAAAAGTTATTCTTAGATGAATTGTTAACAATAATTCTTTTTGTCTATTTCATTTTTAATATGTTTTTTAATTATTTTTATTTATCATCTCCCAGAATGTTTTCAGAAAACATCCCTTATATTTTGCGTCAACAATTTCTACTTTTTTTATTGGTTTTTATTAGAAACAGGATTGAATTGGATGACTCCTTTACCCGCAAAGTAATTTATTTCAATTTTATGATATTATCGATAAACCTTTTTGTCGGTTATATATTTAGTTTTGGCTTGGAGGCTTACAATTTCAGTGATACATCAAAAGGTATGTTCCAAGGCGGGAATCCAGTTTCAATTCTGAATTTAATATTTTTTACTTTTTTCATTTTGGATGGAAAGTTTCGAAAACGATTTGTTCCTATTGCAATAACCTTATTTAACGGTTTTGTTATTGCGTCTAAAAGCGTATTTGGATTCATTATCCCTATTTTTTTTGCATTAAGACGGAAAGCCTTAAGCATCAATAAGTTAATTTTTTACACCCTATTTATTTTCACAATCATCATTACATTCACATCATTAATTGATAAAGCCATGGATACCTATGAAACAAGATTTGGTATAAATATAAATAAATCAATCAAAATATTTCATGTTTCCGGTATTCTTGCGCTGAAACCAT
>CAJXJG010000032.1 GCA_913054425.1 uncultured Fidelibacterota bacterium | reverse complement strand
AAAGGTTGGGGGCAGGTTACGGTGTTTTATATCAGGAGGTGCTCCTTTGTCTGCTGAAGTAGGAAAATTTTTTGCTTCTGCAAATATTCCTATTTTAGAGGGATATGGATTAACAGAGACCAGTCCGGTAATCACCTGCAACAGGGAAGAATTATATAAATTTGGTACAGTAGGAAGCCCAATTGATGGAGTTGAGGTCAAAATTGCCGAAGATGGTGAGATCATTTGCCGTGGGGACAATGTCATGAAAGGATATTATAAAAATCCTGAAGCAACCCGGGAAGTATTAAATGATGACGGATGGTTCAAAACTGGAGATATTGGCAACTTTGATGATGAAGATGGATACTTGCGGATTACCGATCGTAAAAAGAGCATATTGGTGACTTCCGGTGGGAAAAATGTTGCTCCTGCTCCGCTTGAATTAGCTCTTGGATTGTCAAAATATATCGAACAATGTCTGGTGATTGGAGATCGTCGCAATTTTATTGCTGCGCTTATTATTCCATCATTTGAAATGTTAAATACATGGGCCGAAAAAAATGACATTCAGGATATGGATCGAATAAATCTTTGTGAAAATCCAATTGTTATGGATTTATTTGAGAAGGAAGTCAATACAGTCATGGAATCTTTTTCCCGCTATGAACGGGTAAAAAAGGTTGCCCTGTTGGATCGTGAATGGACTATTGAGAGTGGTGAGTTGACACCGAAACTTTCTGTGAAAAGAAAGGTTGTGGTGAAGAACTGCACAGAAGTGATTGATAAATTATATTCAGGCAAACCAGCCGATTGATTCAAGAAAACAAATGACCAGTTTACCCATTACGATTCTTGGCTGTGGGGCATGGGGTGGAACGATAGCCCAATATCTTGACGAAATGGGACATTCTGTAACTGCCTGGAGTAAATTCCCGGAAGAAATTGATCACCTAAATTCAACCAGGAAGCACCCTTTCATTTCCGATTTAGTTTTTCCTGATTCAATCCGGTTTAGCATTGATTTACACAAATCGCTGGCTGATGCAGGCATTGTTGTCATTGCCGTTCCTTCCCATTCCGTTCGCGCTGTTATAAAGGAAATCAATGGACATATTAGCGATGCGGTAATAATCGTGAATCTGTCCAAGGGGATTGAAAATACTACTTTGATGACAATGAGCCAGGTAATTGCTGATGAAGGAAAAATCGAACCAGGGAATATTGTGACTCTTTATGGTCCCAGCCATGCTGAGGAAGTAGCACTTCGGATGCCAACAACTCTTGTTGCTGCCGGCTCATCCATGGAAAGTGCAGTAATTGTTCAAAATAATTTTTCAAGTGAGACTTTACGTGTATATACTTCTTCAGATATTTTGGGTGTTGAATTGGGTGGTTCAGTGAAAAATGTCATCGCAATAGCAGCCGGTATTATTGATGGAATTGGATTTGGAGACAATACAAAAGCTGCTCTGATTACAAGGGGAATTTCAGAAATTACAAGGCTGGGAGAAAAGATGGGAGCAAATCCGGATACCTTTTCTGGTCTAAGCGGGGTTGGCGATTTGATCGTTACCTGTTTAAGTAAACACAGCAGAAACAGGTATGTAGGTGAAGAAATTGGAAAAGGGCGTAAATTGAAGGAGATTCTTGATGAAATGGAAATGGTTGCAGAAGGTGTAAAAACAACCGAATCAGTATACCAGCTGCAAAATAGACATAACATTTCCATGCCAATTTCAACGGCAGTGTATAAGGTGCTTTATCGTGGAGAAAATGCCAAGAAGGTAGTCAAGGAATTAATGACGAGGGACCTCACCATTGAGAAAAGGTATTAATTCCTGGTACTTTCCCATTTGGCACAACTTCATTTTTGAAGTAATTTTGATGTCTTTCAGCCCTTGTAGTTCAATGGATAGAACAAGTCCCTCCTAAGGATTAGATACAGGTTCGATCCCTGTCAAGGGCACAGGGAAAAAATCATAACGGAAAGGAAAAAAGATGCTCAAGGCAAAAGCAAAATTTATTAGAAAAGAGATGAAAAAAGATCCACTCCTGGAAACAGTCAACAGGGTCTTCGAAAAATATAATAAAAATAAATCAATGATCTTACGGGTAGGAATTGGAATAATTACACTGACTATCATCATTGTTTTTGTATTCAATCGACAAGCATCCCGGCAAAAACCTGCGGATATTTTATTTGGGAACGCTTTAGTCTCAATGGACACTGGTGATATTGAAAATGCCCAATTTCAATTTGAGGTTCTAACAGATGAACATGGCAGCACAAGAAGTGGGAAAATCAGCCAGTATTATCTGGGATCAATATATTTTGATAAAGGTGACTATGAGAATGCGAAAACCCGGCTGGAACAATTTATCAATAGTACATCGGAAAATATCCTTTTATCAAACGGTCATTTTATTTTATCTAATATTTATAAGAGGGAATCAAATCAAAGGAAAGAAGAAGAGCATTTAGAATTGGCAGTGAAATTCAGTTCTTTTGCACATAATCGGAATTCCCTGGAATTGGCTTTGGCTGAATTTTATGCGTACGGGGGTAAAGAGAAAATGGCAATGAATATTGTTCAAATGATACTAAATCTTGAAAATTTATCCTCTGGTAATAAGAAAAAGGCAGAGGAATTAATCGGGTTGTTAACACGAAAATAAAGAGCAATTAAACACCTTGTAATAGCAGTTATAAGGTGATAAATTTTTGCGTGAAAAGTGGGTGAAATGCCCACTTTTTGTATCTAGAAGAAAAAGGATGTGTGATTGAAAAAGTATTTAAATAAGGATAATAACTACGTACAAAAATCTTTGGAGGAATTTTGATCAATAGAGATTTAATAGAAATATTTTCAGATCTTGCGCGAGATAAAAATGTGGAGCGTTCGGAACTAGGAACGATTCTTGAGGAGTTATTTCTCTATATAATTGAACGAACGCACGGTGATTCATCGAACTATAGTGTCATAGTCAATATAGATAAGGGAGAAATTGAAATATACGCTGAAAAAACTGTTGTAAAAGTTGTTGAAGATCCATTGAACCAGATCACGGTTGAGGATGCCAGAGAAAAAGAGCCGGAATTGGACGACATTGCCCCGGGAGATCCCTTTGTTGAAGTTATAGATCTCAGTTTTTTCGGACGGAGAATGATTGCGCACGCAAAACAATTTTTTTCTCAACGAATTCAGGATATTGAAAGACAATATATTTATGAAGATTATTCGAACCGTATCGGAGAAATAGTGATAGGTGAGATTCGTCAAATTCAGCGGGATAATATTTTTTTGAACATTGGTTTTGCGGAACTTCGTTTGCCAAAAAGGGAACAGATACCCACAGAAAATTATCGGCGTAAAGACACAATTCGAGCTGTAATTAAATCAGTTGAAAGTACCCCGAAAGGACCAGACATAGTTGTTTCACGAAGTGATAATCACTTTTTATTTAAATTGTTTGAAATGGAGGTACCGGAATTAGAAGACGGATTAATCGAAATACAATCCATTTCACGATACCCAGGTGTACGTTCAAAAATAATAGTATATTCTCATGACCGTCGAATTGATGCAGTTGGTGCCTGTGTTGGAATGCGTGGAAGCCGAATTCAAGGCATCGTTCGAGAATTAAACAATGAAAAAGTGGATATTGTGAATTTTAGTGAAAAGACTGAGGTATTAATTTCAAGAGCACTATCCCCGGCAAAACCAATTAACCTTTATATTGATGATGAACGTAAATATTGCGAGGCCATATTTAAAGATGATGAATTGGACTTAGCAATTGGAAGAGGAGGGATGAACATAAAACTTGCATCCCAGCTGATAGATTATAGAATTGATGCCTTTGGAGCGAGGGAATATGAACAAATAAAAATAGAGCAGAATACTTTGCTGGTTGATATCCCGAATTTCCCCAAAAAAGCTGCAAAAAGTTTACAAGCCGAGGGCATAAATACTATCTCTGGATTTCAAGCGAAAGGTGAAGGCAGCCTGTTGGAAATCAAGGAAATTACAGAAAACGTGCTGGAAAAAATTTACAATTCAATCCAGGATTTTATAGAAAAAATCCGGAAAGATGACGAAGAGGATGATGAAAATACTGACGATGTTGATGTACTCAAAACTCATACTGTAGAAAATGACTCAGGCGATAATCCGGATGAAAAAGAAAAAACCCTAATTAAGAAATCAGGATAGACAGTAATAATTTTAAAAAATAATAATGGCTGACCGTCCAAAAAGAATTTTTCAAATTGCCAAAGAGTTAAATATCTCCCATACAGAGATCATTGTTTTTCTCAATGATAAAGGAGTTAAAGTGAGTAGTCATATGGCTCCCGTTGATGATAGAGATTATCAACGAGTTCTAGTCGAATTTTCAAAGGATAAAGAATCTATTGAACGATATCGTAAAGAACAAATTAGGAGGGAAATACATGACACCCGTTTTAGAGATACCCAGAGATCCACAAAAAAAATAAATTTGCTTTCACTGGCGGATCAGAGGAAGCTTGAAAAAGAAGAAAAATTTAAAGCCAAAAAGGAATTAAAGCAGAAAATAGCGGAAAAGAAAGCTGCCTCTGAATTAGTTGACAAAAAGGTTGCTCCTGAAACGGTTAAAATGGAACAACCAAAAAAGGAAGATCAAAAGAAATTAAAAAAAGAAACAACTCACACAGAAGTTCAACCGAGACCCAAAACAGTAAAACTAAGGAAGATAAATTTAACAGATATTGAATCAGAAATTGGACAGGGCATCAGGAGAACAAAACCAGCCAGCACAGGAAGTACAGCCGGTGTACCTGAAAAAAGCGTCGAGAAACGTGTCCGCCAAACATTAGCTAAAATTGACACGAGATCAAAGAAAAAGATTTATAAAAAAGGCAAGGAAAGCAATGATGAAGCAGAAGATTTGTCATCGAAAAAAGTAATTTCCGTCCCGGAATATTCCAGTGTCGATGAGTTAGCAAAGTATTTTGAAGTAACGCCCAGTGAAATAATCCAAAAATGTCTTGGTCTTGGTGTACTTGCAACCATTAATCAGCGACTTGACTGGGATATGATTCAACTCCTGGCGGAAGAAAATAATTGTGCTGTAGAAAAATTAACCGAATATGGTGATGAACTTTTTCCATTAGAAGATACTGAGGAGGATTTATCCAAAGCAAAACCAAGGGCACCTGTTATTACGGTGATGGGGCATGTTGATCACGGAAAAACGTCACTGCTAGACTACATAAGAAATACAAACGTTGTAGCTGGAGAATCAGGGGGAATTACACAACATATTGGTGCCTATAAAGTTGAACAAAAAAATAATAAAATGATTACCTTTTTAGATACTCCGGGACATGAAGCATTCACAGCCATGCGTTCCCGGGGTGCACAAATCACAGATATCGTAATTCTTGTTGTCGCTGCCGATGATTCAGTCATGCCCCAAACTATCGAAGCAATTAGCCATGCCCGCGCCGCCCAGGTTCCCATTGTGGTTGCTATCAATAAGATTGACAAGCCGGGGGCTGATGCAGAAAAGGTAAAACGTGAGCTCTCTGATAATGAAATCCTGGTTGAAGACTGGGGAGGGAAGGTACAGTCCATCGAGGTTTCTGCAAAAGAAGGTACCGGCATGGATGCTTTGATTGATGGAATTCTTCTAGAATCAGAGATGTTAAATTTACAGTCAAATTTTGACTGTTCCGCCCATGGTACTGTTATTGAATCCCGGATAGATAGAGGACTGGGCCCGGTAGCCACAGTACTTATTCAAAAAGGAACTTTATCCGTTGGTGATTTATTCATTTGTAATGATTACCCCGGTAAAGTACGCGCTATCATAAATGAAAGAGGGCAGAGGATCAAGGAAGCTTATCCCTCAGACGCAATTCAAATCCTGGGTTTTGAGAAGGTACCTCAAGCAGCAGATATCTTAAGGGTAATTCAAGATGAGAAAAAATTAAAAAGACTCGCCACAGACCGACAACGATTAAAAAGGGAAATAGAACAAAAGAAAACTGCCGTCCATTCATTAGATATTATATCATCCATGATTAAAGAGGGAGAAATCAATGTACTTCCCCTGGTGATTAAAGGCGATGTAGATGGTTCTATTGATGCGTTATCGGAAACTCTGCAAAAGTTAAATACAGAAGAAGTGAATATAAAAATAATTCATAAGGCCGTAGGACCTGTATCTGAATCAGATATTTTGTTAGCCCAGGCTTCCAATGCAGTTGTAATAGGGTTCCACGTCAAGGAATCACCAAATGCTAAACTTCTCTCAAAGCAAACCGGGGTGGAAGTGCGGACATACAATGTTATTTACCAGGTTGTGGAAGAAATAAAAATGGCCCTGGAAGGGCTGCTTGAACCGGAGAAAGTTGAAGAAATAGTTGGCAAGGCAATCGTTCTTGAACAATTTAAGATACCCCAGATTGGTTTTATTGCCGGTTCCAAGGTTACAGAAGGCATTATTAAACGTAATGGATTTGCCCGGCTTATCCGTGATGATGAAATTATTTCCGAAGGCCAGCAGATTGCATCCCTGAAGCGTTTTAAGGATGATGCTAAAGAGGTAAAGGAGGGTATGGAATGTGGTATTGCCCTGAAAGACGTAAAAAAATATAAGAAAGACGATGTGATTGAAATATATGAAATTAAAGAAGTCAAAAGAAAACTTGAGAGCGCAGCTCCCGTATAAACGGACTCAGCGTGTCGGTGAACAAATTCAGGAAATACTAGGTGAGATCGCAATAAAATATATTGATCTTTCTCTGTTTGGGTTCGTGACTTTCACCGGCGTTGATCTGTCTCCTGATTTTCATCTTGCAAAAGTATATTTTAGTGTGTATCAACCCAAAAAAGAGATAACAGAGATCGAACGTGATTTAAACAGGTTAACAAAAGCATTTAAAAAATACATGGGCCCCGAACTCCACATAAAAAACACACCGGATCTTCAATTTATTTTTGATGAATCAAGGGTGTACAGTGAAAAAATAGAGAAAGTTCTCAAATCAATTACATCCAAAAAAGAAAATGATCGCTAATATTTATAAACCAGTCAGCTGGACTTCTTTTGATGTGGTAAAAAAACTTCGGAATATTGTGAACGAGAAAAAAGTAGGCCATGCCGGCACGCTGGACCCATTTGCGGAAGGTGTATTAATTATCGGAACCGGTAAGGATACGAAAATATTGTCGCACATAGCCGGTACTGACAAGACCTATGAAGCAACATTAAAAATTGGCATTGGTACTGATACAATGGACAGGGAAGGAAAAGTTATAGAAACAGCACCTGTCCCAAAATTAACAGTTCATAAAATAAACAAAACTTTTGCAGGGTTTTTGGGTGAACAAAAACAGACGCCCCCTATGTTTTCCGCGAAACGGGTAAAGGGAGTCCGCCTGTACACACTTGCGCGAAAAAATCAGACTGTCCATCGTGATCCAGTGGATATACACATTTATAAACTTCAGCTCATATCCTATGAATCACCATTTCTCATTTTTTCTGTAAAATGCTCCAAAGGCACTTATATACGTGTGCTAGGACATGATATTGCCAAATCCCTTGGAACTGCAGGGCACTTAACCAAATTAATCAGAACAGCTGTAGGTGAGTTCGATGTAAAGAATTCCCAGACAATTGATGAGTTTTCAGAACAATGGTTATCTATCGAAGCCTGAACGATGCCGTTCCAATTTCCGGAAGTGTGGTAACAATGGGTACTTTTGACGGGTTACACCGCGGACACCAGGAAATAGTGAAGCAGGTTGTAGTACACGCAAAGAGTAAAAATATACAGTCAGTATTGATTACCTACGATCCTCACCCAAGGCATGTGCTGGATACGAGCAGCGATAAACTATCGCTTCTCATGAATTTAGATGCTAAAATATCCATCCTTGAAAAATACCAGGTTGACACAGTCTTAATTATTCCCTTCACAAAAGAATTTTCCCATTTAACCGCAAAATATTTTCTTGAAGAGGTGGTAATAAAATATTTTCATCCCATCCATGTAATCGTTGGATATGACCATCATTTCGGGTATAAGCGGGGTGGAAGCCCTGAGTTCATTCAATCCTATTTTTCAGATAAGGAAATCGAGGTAGATATTGTAACGCCCTTTGCTGATGAAGGAGTAGTAATTTCCAGTTCACACATTCGTGAATTGATCCAGTCAGGGTTTATCCGCCGGGCCAATTTTGAACTGGGATGGGTCTATGGGTTTTGTGCAAAAGTGATTCACGGTAGCGGCAGGGGGAAAAGAATGTCCTTTCCCACCGCGAATTTTGTCCCGGTTGAAAAAAACCAGCTGCTTCCTAAAAACGGGGTGTACCTGACCCGCGGCAGAGTGAATGAAGAACAATTTTATGGAATGTGCAACCTGGGATTTCGTCCAACTTTTGATGAAGGTAATTTTGTGATGGAAGTACATTTTTTTGATTTAGATTCGGTCGATCTTTATTCCAAAGAAATCAGGATTGAATTTTTGGAACGAATCCGTGATGAACAGAAATTTAATTCTGAAAAAGAATTAATTGAACAACTAAACCAGGATAAACAGGAAAGTTTATCCTTAATGCAAAAGTATATTTAGGAGGTGTAATGCCGTTAAGTACTGAAAAGAAAAAAGAAATTATTAAAGAATATGGTAAAACAAATAATGATTCAGGCGCAACAGAAGTACAGGTTGCACTTTTGACCCAGAGAATACGTGATTTAACAGATCATGTGAATATCCATAAAAAGGATAACCATTCCCGGCATGGATTGGTAAAAATTGTCTCCCAGCGGAAAAGACTGATGAAGTATTTAAATAAAATAAATCCCGAGTCATTAGCGGATATCGTTAAAAAATTAAACATAAGAAGGTAAAATGATAATGAAAAAATATGAAATTAAACTAAACGGAAAAACCCTTTCAATACAGACCGGCCAGGTTGCCAGGCAGTCTTCCGGTTCAGTGATTGTACAGTACGGGGAAACAACGATCATTACTGCGGTGAACGCAGCCAAGACCATGAGGGAAGATATAGACTGGTTTCCCCTCCAGGTTGAATACCGGGAACGACATTACGCAGCCGGAAAAATTCCAGGCGGCTTTTTCAAAAGGGAAGCACGGCCATCAGAGCATGAAGTTCTCACCAGCCGTTTAACAGACCGGCCTATCCGGCCTTTGTTTCCGAAATCATTTAAATATGAAACCCAGGTTATGATCACAACCCTGTCGAGTGATGGAGAAAATATGGCGGATACTCTGGCCGGGGTAGGCGCTTCCTGCGCTTTAATGATCTCTGACATTCCCTGGAACGGACCGATCGCTTCAGTGAGAGTCGGCAGGCGCAGTGGGGAATTTGTTGTGAATCCAACCCGAAGCGAAATTGAAGAATCCGACATGGACATAATTGTTTCCGGAAACGAACAGACAGTTGTGATGGTAGAAGGAGAAGCAAAAATAATTTCCGAAGAGGATTTTGTGCTGGCGCTTGAATTTGCGCATGACTTCATTAAGCAGATCATTGATCTTCAGAAGCAGGTTGTGGCTGATTTCGCGGTAGAGAAAAGAGCGATACCGGGGGCTGATGAGAACGAAGCTTTGGAAAAAGCCGTGGAATCCGCCGTAAAAGCAGATATTGATAAAGCTATCCAAATCTCCGATAAATTGAAAAGAGAAAAAGCCATCGAAGCTATTCACGAAAAAGCGCTTTCTGACCTGGAAGAAGCATACCCTGAATCTGAAAAGATTATTGACGGCTATGTAAGCGATCATTTGAAGGAAGCCTTCCGGGAGCAAATCCTGGCAAAGGGTGTACGGAGTGACGGCCGAAAGAGCACTGATATTCGTCCCATCACCATTGAAACAGATTTTCTACCCAGGACACATGGATCTGCCCTGTTCACGCGGGGAGAAACACAGGCGCTGGTCGTATTGACATTGGGGAGTCCCCGGGATGAGCAGATAATTGACACCATGGACCTGGATACAAAGAAAAACTTTATGCTTCATTACAATTTCCCGCCGTACTGTGTAGGTGAAACCGGACGAATAGGATTTACCAGCAGGCGTGAAATCGGGCACGGTCACCTGGCAGGACGGTCTTTAAAACCTGTTCTTCCTGACCATGATGATTTTCCCTATACAATTCGCCTTGTCTCCGAAATTATGGAATCAAACGGTTCATCCTCCATGGCCAGCATTTGCGGCGCATCCCTGGCTCTTATCAGCGGAGGCGCGCCAATTAAGGGACACGTGGCCGGTATTGCCATGGGACTCATTACCGATGGAAAACGCCATGCAATCCTCAGCGATATCCTGGGTGCTGAAGATCACCTGGGCGATATGGACTTTAAAGTTGCGGGAACAAGGGAAGGAATCACCGCAATTCAACTGGACCTGAAAATTGAAGGGATTTCATTCACCCTGCTGAAAGAAGCGCTAGCACAGGCCAAGGCAGGGCGTGAACATATTTTGGATTTGATGTACGATGCAGTCTCTGAACCCCAGACTATGTCACAGTATGCGCCCAAGATAATGTCGATCCAGATCAATCCTGAAAAAATCGGGGGTCTGATCGGACCGGGAGGCAAAAACATCAAAAAGATCATTGCAGATACAGAGTGTGATGTGAATGTGGATGATGACGGCATTGTGACCGTCTCCGGTTTAGACAGCGACAAATGCAACGATGCAATTGAATTGGTCAAAGCCATTACCATGGAACCTGAAGTGGGAATGGAATTTGATGGAAAGGTGACCCGGTTAATGACGTTCGGAGCCTTTGTTGAAATTGCTCCCGGAAAAGAGGGACTTGTTCACATTTCCGAGTTGAACTGGGAAAGGACACAGAAAGTGGAAGATGTCTGTAAACCCGGTGACGCGATGAAAGTGAGATTAATCAAGGTTGATGACACGGGACGTTTGGATTTCAGCAGAAAAGCCCTGTTGGATAAGCCGGAAGGATATAAGCCTCCACCGCCCAGGGATGATAATTGGAAAAGAAATAAAGGCGGGCACGATGGAAAACCATTCAGGAAGAAGCGTTTCTAAAACAGTGTCATTGCTCTATTGATGGAATTCTTTTCTTAATAGCTCCATCTCTTTTTCTGTTGCAGTATTTTCACTCCAATAAGTAGTAAGTAATAATCTAAAACACAGGGCGGTTATGTCAGCAGGTATTCCCCTCAATCAAAATGTCATTAACATGGAATATGCGGTACGGGGACCTTTATACCATAAGGCGGCAGAACTGCGGAGCAAGGGGAGAAATATAATTCCATGCAATATCGGAAACCCCCAGGCGCTTGGACAAACCCCGATCAGCTTCTACCGGCAGGCTTTAAGCTTACTTGAATATCCCCCTCATATCAAGCGCGAACGGACGCTGAAAGGGCAAGCACCCGCTTTAAAGGGCATGGATAACCAGGAATGGATCTCAGACTATGTTCTTGACTTCAGCGAAGATTTTCTTACAAAAATGGAAACAGGGATGGGCGCCTATACTGACAGCAAGGGACCCCGCTTTATCCGGGAAGCTGTTTCCAGGTTTATTGATAAAAGAGATGGGGTGACACCTGATAGGGGCGTACCGTCAATACCCGATCATATTTTTCTCACCGATGGAGCCAGCGAAGGCATAAAAAATATTATGGAATTGCTTATCTCTGATGGAAATGACGGGATAATGATTCCCATCCCAACCTACCCGCTTTACTCAGCAACGATCGCAAGACTGGGGGGCGCCCAGGTCAACTACTATCCGGATGAAGACAGCGGGTGGACGCTCAACCGGGAAATCCTGGAGGAATCATTTTCCAGAGCAAAAAAAGACAATGTGAGGGTGAAAGCCATCGTTGTTATCAATCCCGCCAATCCCACCGGGGCGATCCTTGACAGGAAGAGCATTAAGGAAATCATTGAATTTTCCGGGGAAAAAGGGTTGGTCATCTTTGCGGATGAAGTCTACCAGGATAATCTGTATGGTTCTGAATTTATGTCTTTTGCCAAGGCGCTCGGGGATAACCGGGATATTCCCCTGTTCAGTTTTCACAGCGCTTCCAAAGGGTTTTATGGGGAATGCGGGCACCGGGGCGGATATTTTGAAGTGAGGAATCCTCCGGGATCACCGGGAGGTGATAATGGGTTTATCGATATTTTATTTAAACAGGCTTCGGTGAACCTGTGTTCCAATACCATTGGGCAGGCCTTGATCTACCTCCTGTCCTCTCCTCCGCCGGAGGGAAGTGAACCCTACGATCAATTCAACCGGGAAAAACAGGGCATCCTGGCCGATCTGTATGAAAAAGCGGTCATGATCAAGGACTCCTTTAAGGAGATGAAAGCTGTAGAATGTTTCGGAAGAGTGGGAGCAATGTATCTTTTCCCCCGCATCAATCACTTGCCAGGTGGAAAGACGGATTTTGATTACTGCATGAGCCTGCTGGAAGAGACGGGATTAACAACAGTGAACGGTTCGGGCTTTGGGCAGAGAGCCGGCACTCATCATTTACGGATTGCCTTCCTGCCTCCTAAAGATACACTTGAAGATGTTTTACCACGATGGATTGAATTCCATAACAACTATATCCGGGACTAGCGTGTAAAGAATCACTTTGACTATTAACAGTTCAGTAATTAAGTTAAAGTGTTGGTTTAGATAAAATATATTTATGAATCCTCAAGAGACTGAAATTAAAAAACTTTATTATTCAATTGGTGAGGTCAGCAAGCTGACGGAGTTGAAACAATATGTCCTGCGCTACTGGGAAACAGAATTCAAACAGCTGAAGCCTCCAAAAAACAGGTCGGGAAACCGCACCTACAGGCAGGCGGATATTGACACTATTTTATCAATCAAGTCTTTGTTATATGACAAAAAATTCACTATTGAGGGCGCCCGGAAACAATTAAATCGGGGAATTGAGGATACGGGCGATGGTAAGGAAGGTTCTGCATCCCCCGGCATAAGCGAAAAACAGAAGACTGCCCTGGGTGAGATCAAACAGGAACT
>CAJXJG010000031.1 GCA_913054425.1 uncultured Fidelibacterota bacterium | reverse complement strand
CGGCCTCCTGGGCCACAACCAGGTGCTCTAACCAGCTGAGCTACACCCACCATACGGCAACAATCAAAAAAAGTGTGATTGAAGCGCCGAAAATTAGAAGTGATTTATTTCTCAAACAAGTTGAACAAAAAATTCCTGATTCCCGAATCAGGTTTCTTCCTAATTTCTTCCATGCGCCTTCTAAACAGATACATCCAGAAAGAACTGTTTTTTCCGTTTATCTTCTCCCTGCTTATCATCATTTTTGTCCTGTTCACAAACTTTTTCCTCCGCGCTTTAGACCGCTTCCTGGGAAAAGGACTGGATATACTGACCATATTGGAATACCTGGTGTTAAACCTGGCGTGGATTGTCTCGCTGTCAGTGCCCATGGCGGTCCTGATTGCCACACTCATGTCTTTTGGCAGGATGTCGGAAGATAATGAGATCACGGCAATGCGCGCCTCCGGGATCAGTACCCTGACGATCATCCGCCCTGCGCTTATATTCGGAATTTTAGTCGGAACTGCCCTGGTTTTATTTAACAACTTTATTCAGCCCGATATGAACTTCCGCGCCAGGCTTCTTTCCGGGGATATCTACCGGAAACGACCAGGCATGATTATTGAACCAGGTCACTTCATTGATGATCTTCCAGGTTACAGCATGATCATCCGCGGCAAAAAAGGGGAAATAATGGAAGATGTCCGGATTTTCAGCAAAGCCAATAAAGAATCACAAACCAGTATCCACTCCAAAACTGGAACCTTGTCCGCAATTGATGATGCAATCATCCTCAATTTGTACGATGGAGAAATTCATGAATTGGATTTGTCGGGTTATGAACATTACCGGCGCATAAAATTTAAAAAACACGTTATTAGGCTTCCTGCCAATGACCTGCTCCTTTCCCGCCGGGATTCCTCCAGCAGAACCGCCCGGGAAATGTCTGTTCCCATGATGGCGGCAAAACAGGAATTATATACACGGCGAATCAACTCGGTAAAAAAGCGGCTTGCCAATTCATTTAAACGCACTATCGGCGACAGCGTATTTTATAAATCCCCCGTACTGGCTCTCAACGCTATACAACGGGAGCTGATCCGGGTCGAAAAAGATTCAACACTGAACCCTGCTCAGCTGCGGGTCAAAAAACGAAAGCTGAAATCCCTGGAATACCAGGTGAAAAATGAGTTTAATTTGATCAACAGTTATTTTCGCAGTCAAAACAAATACGGTGTAGAAATTCATAAAAAATTTTCCCTCCCGTTTGCCTGTATTCTCTTCGTCCTGCTGGGTGCATCCCTGGGTATCCTCGCTAAAAAAGGAGGGTTTGTTGTTGGAACCAGTCTCAGCTTTGGATTTTTCCTGATGTACTACTTATTCATGATCGGCGGGAAAGACATGGCAATCCGGAATCTTGTCACTCCAGCAGTAGGATTGTGGACACCCAATGTGATCCTCCTTGTCATTACGCTTTACCTGACATTCCACACCATCCGGGAACGAACTCCGCTCAGGATCAATTGGCCGGAATTAAACTTCAGGAAATTACTCAAACGCAAACAATAATTATTATATCCAGTTTTTAAAACTGAGAATTATTTATATACCTGAAGTGTTGTCATCCGTGAAAATTACTCCTAAATTTCTGCCTTGTATTACAAACTATACAGAAAAAATTAGAATAAACGAATGGCAAAAGTAAAAGAATTCTATAAACCGGTTCCCAAAGTCATTGAGGTGGTTGCAAAGAAAAAGAAACGCCCGAAACTCATGGCTGTGGTTGACGAAGATGCCTGCACGGGCTGCCAAGTGTGCATTCCTTTCTGTCCTGTTGATTGTATTGAACCTGAAAGCAGGGAAAAATATGAATCAACGCCAATTCCACCTGTCCAAGTCAGGTTTAACGAATGTATCGGCTGCAACGCTTGTTTTAAAGCCTGCCGGCAGCTCACCTGGGATGCGATTCGGATGATTCCAACCGATGAATTTGAAGCAATCTATAATATTACCATTGATTAGAAGTTTCCTTTTTTTATTTTCCCGTCAAACCTGAGTTAAAAAAATCATAATGTGGCTTTTTATGATCAGCTGTTATCTCTTAACAGGATTTTCTCTCCTGTTATATATCTTAACGGGGATTCAGGGATATTTCCAGTTTCCTGTATTTGGTCTTTCTCACCCCTCCCTTGCCCTGCTTACTGCATCAATATATCTCTTTACGGAAACGTTGATTATCTTCTTTTTTGTAGGATCAGGCGTTGATATAAAAGAATACATAAAGGAAGGCCTGGCGGATGAAAACCATCACCGGCAATCAATCCTCATTAAAAAGAAAATATATCCCCCCACAATGCTGAATATCCTGCTGGTTATAACTGTTTTTGTTATCGGCGGCGCTGTTGATACAAATATCATTCCGCACTGGGTCCATGGGATTCTCTTTTTTATAACCCTGATTCATTTTTTAAAAATGGTAAAAACTCAGAATTCATGTTTCAGGGATACGGTGGATATCAGGATAAACATCGCGGAAAAAGGAAATGTTAGTAATCAAACCCAATCCTCATGAGTCAATTTTTCATACCATTAATCTTTTTAATGGGAATCACGATTATTATTATTGGCGTGTTATACAGCCAGCGGAAAGAAACTCCGGCGAACTTTGACCAGGACGACCTGGAAGAATGGACCTGCCCTGACTGTGGTTTTTCAGTCCAGCTTGGTACCGAATGCCCTTTTTGTTACACCAAAAAACCGATCTGATATGCTGACAGCCGGGAAATTATTCCAGGCCATGGGCATCGCTGTCATAGCAATAGGGTTTGTTGCAAACTTTCCGCAATTAATTAACGGGAAATCAGCCATCGTCGGATTATTGCTGTTTACTATCGGCTGGATGGTTGAACGCTATCTGGCAAAATAAAAGTCGCTTCCCCGGACTGAGGATGTCCTGATTTGATCATAAGAAACGTAATCATTTTTATTATGTTCCTCTGGGGCGACGCTTTCCCGCAGGAATATGAAATTTTATCATCCGGCGAACAAAACTACCGGCAGATCGTGCCGACAAACATCACAAAAGAAATCCTCTATTTTAATGGTCGGAATGGCGCCGACTCTATCCAAATAAAGCAAATAGGTTCGATACGAATATTAACGAGAAATGATATCCCAACTCCTCTGAAAGGAATACTGGCAGCAGCATACTTTTCCATGTTTTTTTATATGCTTGAAGCCATGTATGAATACGCTCCCTTTACAATCCCCCAGTTTTCAGGTGTTTTCTCAGTATTATGCCTAACGGGAGCCGGCGCAGGAATACTCTACGGAAAACTGATCAAATCCGGTCCCAGGGTGCAAATTTGTTACGACTTCAGCGCAAAACCCTTGAACGAAAAATATACAATTCTTAAACAGATTATCACCAATAGTCCTCAATCGATGATTCTTCAAACACCATGAAAAAAATACTCATCACCTGCGGGATAACCGGACTATTAATGGGAGAAATAATCGCTCAGCAGGACTACATATACACCAGGCCGGGATTATTTACATTCATAAAAAATATCCCCGGCGATATGGTTGATTACTCGAGGAATCCCTTTACAAAGAAAAATCTATGGGGATTGACCGCAATCTCTATCAGTACCGGATTGATGATTTATTATGATGATAAACTGCTGAATGCTTCTAAAAAAATGAGCGATAAATTAGGGTTGTCTCACCAAGCCAATTGGAAGATGGAACACATCGGGGACGGCTATCTGCAATTATATGTAACCTCGAGCCTGATTGGCTACGGACTGTGGTATAATGATAATCGGGCCCTGCAATCTGCAAGCCAGATTTTTGAGAGCGTATTCGCAGCAGGGACAATTGTCCAACTGATAAAACATATTACAGGCAGGGAAAGTCCTTTTGTGGCTACCACTCCTACGGGCAGATGGAGGTTTTTCCCTAACCAGATTGATTACCACCGCAGGGTACCCGAGTTTGATGCTTTTCCGTCCGGGCATATTTCTTCCATTATGGCCATGGTTGTAGTGCTCTCAGAAAACTATCCTGAGTATTCCTTTATCAAACCCCTGGGATATCTTGCAGTTGGACTTAACGCAATTGGGATGATGAATACGGGCGTCCACTGGATAAGCGATTACCCAATCGGTGTTGCATTGGGATACAGTTTCGCAAAAATTGCAGTGAAAAAAGGACGGACTAAAAAAGAAACTGCCATGAAAACCTCACCCTCTATTTCAATCTATCCATTATTTTTATCCCGGGATAACTTTGGGGTGACGGTAAATCTTACTCTATAAAAATGACCATCCCGATTACGGATTAATTCTATACAGCATGATATAAATAACTACCCCCGTCACAGAAACATACATCCAAACCGGCCAGACCCAGCGCATGAGTTTTTTATGTTTTGTGAATATTCCTTTCCAGGCATAAAAAACCCCAGTGATAATGAATGGAAGCATCAATCCTGCCAGGATCACGTGGGGGATTAATATCATGAAATAAACCGGACGAGTCCAATCATGAAAAGGATATGGAATGGAACCTACATTGTAATGATACACTAAATAGGAACTCAAAAAAATACTGGAAGAGATTAAAGCAGACACCATTAATTTTTTATGCATTGTCTTCTTTTTTGCCCGTATCGCCTTCCATCCCAAATACAGCAGAACAGCAGAAATACCGTTCAGTACGGCATTTAATGCCGGTAAATCATTCAAAGACAAATCAGAGCAGCCTTTTTATATCTTTTTCCAGTGTTTTCATATCTTCTGAATCATCACTGTCATAATACCCTCGAATATTTCCGTCCTGATCAACAAGAACAAATTTTAGGCTGTGAAAAATAATATCCTCAATATCGCCGAGATGAAATCCATCTACGATTAAGGTGCGGATAGATTCCCTAGTTCCTGTTAAGAAATGCCATTTATCATGATTGGCATTATAACGGTCTCCGTATTCCTTCAGAACTTTTGGACTGTCATATTCCGGGTTAACAGTAACAGATACCATCCGAAATTGTTTCTCATTATAAAAAATTTTCTGAAGGGAAGCCATTTTCTGACTCATAATCGGGCAGGGTCCCAGACAGGTAGTAAAAATAAAGTCTGCCACCCATACCCTGTCATTCAGGTGTTCAAGCGTCAGAGACTTTCCGTGCTGATCAATCATTTCAAAAGAAGGAATCTTTCCATAAGATATCTGTTCAACACATTTAATTTTATCCCGTTGAAAAAAATATAACCCTAAAATCAATCCAGAAAGGATAAAGAATAGCCAATTGCGTAAATTGTGAGGAGCTCTATTTTTCATCTTTACCTTTTAAAAAATTCAAACCGATTAAAATCCAATCATCCCGGTTTGTATTAAATACTGCAGATAATTCACACTATTATAAATCAAAAGATCAATAATTAAGCCGGACATTTACTTTGGAGTTAGACTACATAAAAACCGTGCTAAAAAAGTTTACCACCAGTCATCTTCTTCATCTTCAATTAATTCTTCTGCCTGTGAATCCAGCCATGCATCAAATTCATCCCGGGTCTGAATCGTAACAAACCCCCGCATCCGGTAATGACCCAAACCACAGAGCTGAGCACAGGCAATTTCTGTCTTTGGCTGTACTGATATCTGCTCCACTCCCGCAGACTTTAACTGTATCAAATCCATGATACTAATTTCCTTCCCGGGAGGGAGAGTTACCGTTGTTCCTCCTATTTCATACTGAATTGCTTCGGAAATAATTTTATTAGAAATTGACACAATAAGATCAGTAGCAAGGGTATCTGTTGAGGAATCTAAGTCATAGGTCTGGGCAAGTTCACGGGTCAATTCAAGCGTGGTTTTTATGGGTTCAAACCAGGTGGGGATGGTCATGCCGGGAACAACATCCTGTTTCACTCGAAATCCGGGTAAATTGAAGCTGTGAATTACATCCTTGGAAGAAAGATGGACAATTACAGGTCTATTCACAGGAAGATACATCTGGTTGATAGTGGTAATATCATCCTTTGCCATGGGATCGCTCCGATCCAGGCCGAGAGGATTATCCACTTTATTTATCAATTTATAATCTGTTCTCCCAAAGACACCGTCTGCACCCGGATAGTGGATATTCCATACAAACTGTTCTGCTACTACCCGCACAACCACAGCTTTATTTTCCGGGGGTATTCCCTCCACTCGGCTATTCCAGGCGGGAAAAGCAAACCCTACAAGAAGTATAACCTCAAGTACGGCAACCGCTACCTCAACATATCTAGAGAAATGGCTCTTCACTCCTTTATAATCACCACGGGGATTTTTGGATGCTCGAAATTTGAAAAGGGTCCAGATAAAAAAGCCACCCCATCCAACAAATAAAATCAGCATTAACCAGTGAATCCAACTCAACATAGCGTCAATTTCTACCCCCTGAGTTGAGTAGTTGGTTGGCAATCCAAAATATCTCAGTACTTCAATCATTTTTATATCTATCCATTGTTGGTGAAGTATTCATGTTATTGAGAGTTCCGCCTGATTTCTCTGCCTTTTCTGATTAAAAAAATAAAGAAAGCTCCAAAACTCCCAAGTACCAATCCGGTAACCCCCAATAGGCTGATCATCGCAAACCTGACTCCCTGCGCCTGTGGTGAATCCGGAGCACCAAAACACGTCGAACATGCCAAACTGATTCGGGGAAAAACGAAAAGTATCAATCCCAAAAAACTATAAAATAATTGTTTCATCACCGCTAAATCCTATGAAGGAAGTTCCTTAAATTTCTTGAAAACTTTTATGCCATAAATAATCAACGAAACTCCCGCCAGAAGAGATAAAATACCAAACCCAAAATGATATCCATTCTCCTGCATAAAAACCCATACCCCAAATCCAAAGGCTACTGTTGTTGAAATTATTATAAAAAAGATGTGAAATGCTTTAAGAGACACTGAGGACCTGATCATTAATAGTGGAAAGAATAATGCACAACATTACAAAGAAGAGGAAGACTGTAATAATCAGCACCAAATAAACCAGCTTTTTTTCAGAAAAAAGATGCATAAAGTTCCCCGCTACCAAAGTTCCCTTCACAGTTGCGATAACCATAGCGATAAAGATACCGGTTCCTACAGCTACATTCAAGGAGGCTGCGGCCACAGTAACCACCGTAAGAACAGCCAGGGCACTAAAGGTATAAAGATAAACCCGGATATGCCGTTTCACTTCCTGTACATCAGTATTCTCCAAAATAACCTCCTAAAGTAAATAAAGAGTTGGGAAAAGAAAAATCCAGACCAGGTCAACAAAGTGCCAGTAAAGTCCTGCAATTTCGATCCGGTTTATAAACTGCTGAGGCGCTTTCTTCCACATTTTACTCCCGGGACCCCAAAAATAACCATTCACAAGTATACCTCCTAATACGTGGAGAGCGTGCAATCCTGTGAGCACAAAATAGATCCCAAAGAATGTATTGGTCGAGGGATAATGATGATGGGCAAATTTTGGCGCATACTCGAATGCAATCTTGACAACAAGGAAGAGTATTCCCAGAAAGATTGTTAATCCCATATAAAGTTTATACTTTTTAAAATCCTTCATCATTAATGATGCCCAGGCCATTACCATGGTCACACTGGAAATGATGAGGATTAGAGTATTAAATGTTCCCAGAGGAACATTGAGATTGTCCGAACCAAGAGGCCAGTCAATAGCGCTGGTTCTAAGTAGAATGTATGTGGAGAACAGGGCGCCAAAGAGCATGACTTCCGATGCCAGAAACAGCCAAATTCCAAGTTTCCCATTATGAATTCCTGTGTCCGGGCGCGGGGATACTGTATAGGGAATTTCCATTCTTCTTATCCTTTCAACGGTTCATTTTGCGGGGTATAGTCACGCCCGTTGCTCTTGAGAGAATACTCATAAGCCGGATGATAAACCTCAGGTTCTGATTTAAAGTTACCATGCGGTACCGGAGGAGATGGAGCTGCTGACCATTCCAATGTTGTTGCCTCCCATACATTATCCCCAACTTTTTTCCCTTTTGCAAGAGTCCATACTAAATTAATCACAAAAGGAATCTGGAAAATTCCCAGGAGCCATGCTGATACAGAAATCATTTCGTTTAGATAAAGATATGGCTGGGCATGAAGATACGTTGTGCCGCCATCCCACAGCCTGCGGGATATACCGGCAAATCCTTGAATAAACATGGGTGAAAAAACGCCATTCATAAAAACAAACGAACCCCAAAAGTGGACTTTTCCCAACTTTTCATTCAATAGTTTCCCGGTCATTTTTGGAAACCAGTAATAAATTCCAGCCAGCAAGGCAAAGATTGTTCCCGGCGCCACTACATAGTGAAAATGACCGATAACATAGTACGTATCATGAAGATGGATGTCAGATGGAGCCAGTCCAAGTGGTAACCCTGTGAGTCCGCCAATACCGAACATTGGTAGAAACGCTAACGCAAAAAGCATGGGAGTATTAAACCGGATAGATCCACCCCACAACGAAATAAATAAAGCGGTCAAAATTATGATGGACGGAATGGAAATGATCATGGTAGTTGTCTGAAAAAAGGTTGCCATTGTAGCACCCATTCCCGTTAAAAACATATGATGCGCCCATACAATAAAAGACATGAATCCAAGAAAAACTGTTGCATAAACTAATGAATTATATCCCCAAAGCGGTTTCCGGCTGTTATTGGCAATCACTTCAGCCACAATGCCCATTGCAGGGAGGATCAAAACGTACACTTCCGGATGAGCAAGAAACCAGAAAAGATGCTGCCATAATAGCGGACTCCCTCCGCCAGTATACTCCGTTAAAACCTGTCCGCTCACCACCAGGCCGGAAGGCATAAAAAAACTGGTACTTGCCAGCCTGTCCATCAATTGTAATACTGCGGCTGCCTCAAGAGGTGGAAAAGCGAGTAAAAGCAGGAACGAGGTTACCAACTGCGCCCAAACAAAAAATGGAAGGCGCATCCAGGTCATACCCTTGGTTCTCAATTGGATTATTGTCGTGATGAAATTAACAGCGCCTAAAAGCGATGAAGTAATAATACAAATCATTGAAATCAACCACACAGTCTGGCCGGGGCTGATAACCGCTAAAGGTGCATAGGATGTCCATCCAGATTGCGCGGCGCCGCCCGGAAGGAAAAAGCTGGAGAGCATCATGATTCCTCCCAGGAGAAAGACCCAGTAACTTGCCATATTGAGTTTTGGAAAAGCCATATCCGGAGCGCCGATTTGTAAAGGAAGAACATAATTCCCAAACGCCCCTACGGATAAAGGAACAATTCCAAGAAATACCATAATCGTTCCGTGCATTGCTCCTAACGAATTGTAGAATTCAGGAAGCATAACACCCTCCGGCATTCGTGTCTCTCCCAATACAAAATACCAGATTAATAATCCTATGCCAATAAAGATAAAACCGGCCATAGAAAGATACGGCCCTTTGCGCCTCCCGATAAAAAATACCACCACTCCCACCAGCATCGGAACCAGTGCGAACACTTTCCACGGGATCGGCTGCTCAGGATAAGCAAGCTGCCAACGCATCAACGCCATAAAAGTGAAACCAACTAAAAGAAATGACAAGGCGGTAATACCATATTGGATCCCGATTATTTTATGATCAGTTGAGAATATGTATTTTCGCCAAAAACTTTCGTTATGATGATCCGTAGAAATAGAATCCTCCTTATTGAATGGAATTAATTAAAATAAATCCTAGGTTAACACTGAGTGATGATAAAAATCAGCCATAAAAATTAGAATGAAAAACTATTGATATCCATATTGTTTTTCATTCACGTATCCATTTAATTAAACTGCTATTATCTGATCAATAATAGAGACAGCTAATAAAACAGGTAAATAAACAATAGATGCAATAAGCAACCGTCGGGTAAACTTGGGTGTTTGTTTTTGGGTTGTAGCCAAGGCAATGAAAAAGAAAATAACACCAATAACCGTTACCAATACTCCATAAAGAAGACCTGCTAAATTTACAAAAAAGAGAGAAAGGCTGATCCAAATAAGTGCAAAGGAAAATGACAGGATATTGAACGTAATTATCCCTGACTGCGGGAAAACAGTAAATCCACCGCTAATATAATCTTCACGATATAGAATTGCTATGGCAAGAAAATGGGGTATCTGCCAGCAAAATAAAATACCAAATAAAATCAGAGCTCCTACTCCTATCTCTCCTGTAGCAGCAACCCATCCCCCAACAGGAGGCAGGGCTCCCGGAACTGCTCCGATTATTAAACTCCAGGGGCTCTTTCGTTTCATGGGAGTATAAACAAACAGGTAAAGCGCGATAGTTATAAAAGCTAAAACACCGGCAACAGGATTCACAAAATAGTATAGATATAAAACGCCTGCGGAAGTAATTGATATACCAAAATTCCTTACTTGTTTCGCGCGTAATCTTCCTGAGGGAATCGGGCGGTTCCTGGTGCGTTTCATCTTTGCGTCTGAGGCATGCTCCAAATATTGATTCAAAGCAGAAACACCGCCGGAGGAAAAGAAAGACCCTGCCATTAGATGGAACCAAAGCACCCACCAATGTGAAGCATCCTTAAGTCCTGTTCCGGCCTGAATTAGACCCAGGTAAAACCCCCAAGTTGCAACTACTAATACTAATAAGGAAATGTTTGGTTTGGTAAGTTCCCAATAAATACACATTTTCTGAAAAATCTTTTTCATGCTTTCTCTAATCCTGCCTTTTCTAAAGAAGATTTCTTTGTCATAAATAACCAGTCTCTGACGGGTAAAGTACGTAATGAAATAAATACACACAAACCCAGGATCCCCGCTCCTGTCAAAACATGAATAGATGTAATGATTGGGGCTTTCAGTGTAAGTACAGAAATTCCTCCCAGGACAATCTGAATCCCAATCAGGGATACCAACACCCACAATAAACGCAGGGTCTTTTTATGGATGCCTTTAAATTTCCACATAATTGCTATCCCAAAAATTCCAATGGCAAAACCAATAATTCTGTGAATTGAGTGAATGAGAATTTGTCCAAGTGAAACCGGGTCAAGCCAGTTTTCCATTCGGGAAGAATTTATTTCTACAATTGCATCCCCGCTGAAACCAGACAGAATTACACCTTCAAAAAACGGGAAATCAAGTAGAGCAAGTCCAGAATGAGTGTGTCTCATAATTGCACCAATAACTAACTGGAAATATACCAAAATGGTTAAGATAATTGTATAGGTAAATATCCGTTTATATTTTTCTGTATTTTGTTTCTGTGCTCTTCCATCATCGCTAAAAGCATATGCCAGGATAATTGTAAAGCAGAAAAAAGTTTGAGCGAGAACAGCATGAAATACAGAAATCCCGGTTGGTAAAAAAAATAAGACGGTTATACCCCCTAATAAACCCTGTAAAACCACCGTCAATAAAGTTAAACATGCCAATCGTCGAATCCAAAGCCGATTTTCTTTGAACCAAACCCAAACAACAAACACAACGGTTAAACACCCCACTATGGCGGCAATTAACCTGTGTCCGTGCTCATAGAATATTCCCCCTACCATTTCCGAAATTGGGAAAGAAAACATCTGGTAACCGTAGGTTGTAGGCCAGTCCGGAACTGCAAGGCCTGAGCCTGTGCTGGTGACCATACCACCGGCAAAAATCAGAAATAATGTTACCAGTACCAATATTTTTGAAAAAGTCTTCAGGGTAAAACCAGACTATAATCTATAAATTCCTTTTCAAAAATTTTCTGAATATCCACTGGAATAACTTATTCAAAAAGTATATTTTGCATATTCTTCAAATAAGTTATTGAGAATTTTTTTCAGAGATTATGAATATAAAATAAACCTAATTCTTCGGTTTTTTGGGGGGCCTTTTAAGAACAAAATCAACGATCGCTCCTTTATCATCGGTAATCGTCACTTCAGCCGTTTTTGTCCCAAGTTTTTCATGCCATACTTCAATAATATAGCTACCAGCATCAAGGCTATCAATGGAAAATGTACCGCTTTCATCTGTTACTGCAAAACAAGGATGATTCAAGACACCGATCCATCCCCTCATCCAGGGGTGGACATCACAGGTTACAGGCAGCATAATCTCAGGTTTATCAAAGGTAACTATCATCTTCTTTTTAAATTTGGGCTGGGCCCGGTTGAATTCCTTATTCACTGCAGGTTTGGCATGAATATTATGCAGAATTCCATCACTGTTGCGTATTTCAAGATTCTGCCCTACTTGAAGTCCAAGAACATGGGGACTATAGATACAGCCATTTTGATCGAGTACTACCGGTTCTTCTGGAACAGGATACTCCCGATTCCCCAATCCCTCCTTGATATAAACAAATGCGTTTTTTAACTCTCCATTCTCACCTGCCAAAAGCCACTCGGCAGTTACCGGAGTTAAGTGTTTAGCGGAGCAGATGGGTTCCGCGTCCATTTTCAGCTTCTTCATTCGAGGAATTTTCCCGTCGTATTTAACGGTTCCAGTTATTGACCCTCCGGCAGATATAATTCCAACGGCTGAAAGAAATATCATTTGTACCTGCAATTTTCTACTTATCATTTACCTGATCTCCTATTATAAAATCTTATTCTAAGTTTTAGTTTAATATATTATCATAAATTATACTGTTTTTTATATCTCAAACCCAAGGAATTTTGTTCACAATTACCATAATTGTAATTCCACTCATAGTTAAAAATTATAATAAATACCTATAGACATTGACCACTTCTCAATATTTTCCAAGGTCGGTTGATCTGGTTCAAAAGGATCAAAACCGGGGTTTCTCCAGCGAATATATTCTATACCTGTTTCTAATTTAATTTGATTTTTCAACACAGGACGGCTGATAACCAATCCCAGTACCGTCCTGTTTTCAGTTTTACCGGAAAACCTTTTATATAGAATATCCTCATATTGGTTCTCAAGCATTTCTTCGGTTAGCTCACCCCGTGTGACATCAGAATAAGTAAATACCAACCCGTAATTGCGGATCGATTTCTCATACTGGACAAATAATTCCTGCGCATGAGGCCCCGCCCAAAATCCAAGGGGATATCCATGGCTGTAGTAGTCATTAATTGA
>CAJXJG010000030.1 GCA_913054425.1 uncultured Fidelibacterota bacterium | reverse complement strand
TTCAACAACACCATCTTACGGGTTTGTAAGAAACCAGCTGTTCTTATCTGGTAAAGGTACACACCGGCGCTTACGGGTTTGCCGAAGGAATCAGTAGCATCCCATTGTACAGACTTGAAACCTGCTTCCTGGATAGTGTTGACAACCTGGGTTACTTCCCTGCCTGTCAGGTCATAGATTGTGAGTGTAACCTGTGCCTGCTCCGGTAGGTCGTAGCGCAGGCTTGTGATGGGATTGAATGGATTCGGATAATTCTGGTGCAACCTGAAATCCTGGGGAATAGTGGTTTCAATTGACGTTACCGCTGACTGCTCCCTATAGAGATATCCAAACAAAATCATCATCTCATCTTCGCTCAACAATCCAAATTCCAAAGTATCATCAGTCCAATTAAAATAAGTGGTTTCTAACTCAAGACCCTGGTCTATATCCAAAAATAATGGAGGATTCAATTCCAGAATGGGTGGATGCTCCCAGTCATAGGCAATATAGATCAACTCTCCATCCCGATCTCCACCAATAACTCTGACCTGAAATTCTAACATATGTTCATGAGCATGGGAGAACATCTGGAAAATAAAAACAGGTTGAACCGGCAAGCCAAAATGAGAATCAGCTACCATGAAGGTTTTGGTAAGAGTTGTCGTGTCATTGGGAGGAAGTTGAAAGCTATTGTTATTTAGTGACATAACTTCGGCATAATGTTCTATTTCACCTTCCTCCGCGTAATTTATATTCAAATACACTTCACCTTCAAAACTACTGTCAGTACGATTTACATAGTGAGAATTTAAATCAATCCCATCCTGTACATCTAATTTCAATGCAGTGTTTTGGGGAAAATGATAAAAAACATAGGGCCATTGAGTACCAACTCCAAATTTATGAAACAACATGATGAAGAGGTTCGGAATTATATATTCACCATTTTCATCCCGAATATCCCTGTATTCATAAGGCACCGGCAGTAAACTTTCTGAAATGTGAGGAAGAAACGTATACGCAATAAAGTGGTGACTGCCTGGTCTCATGGCAATTTCAAAACTTTTTATATACATGTAATCAATATCATCTAAAGGATCATAGTATAAGAACTCACGTTCATAATTTGGGGGAACATCAAAGGGACCTATATGAAACTGATATCCGTTGTCCGGTGGATCCAATGGCTCAAACTCAGGAGGTTCGTACCGAGTGGTATCTTCTAAAAGGATGATATCTACAACCGCTCCTTCTTCCGGAGCTCCGGCAAGAATCCATTGTTCAATAAACGACAATTCACCATTCGTGAGGGATGGCGGGTTAAAAGGCATCAAAGCACCGTAATAAGGATGGTCAGAATAGAAATGCTCCTGATCGGGTGTGTTAATTTTCTCCCAGAGAAAACTTGTGTACAGACTGGCCAATCCTTCCGTACCAATCCGGAGCAGGCCGTCAGATGCTGCTGCAGCATTGTTTGGAACCACATTTATCAATTCACCATAGGCAACATCAGATGTCAAAATCAAGTCAGATTGAAAAGCAAATGTACTACCACTCACATGGCAGGAAATACAATTTGGATTCCAGATTTCCTGCTGGATTATCTCCCATGTTGACGTGGACTGTGCGTTCAGACATAACAAAGAAATGACTGGAATAAAAATCGAATTAAATTTTGAGATAAATAATGTTTTATTTTTTATTGACACTTAATTAACCCGGTTCTCTTTTAAGTAAATATCCGTAATTTCAAAATGATATGATACAAATTCTTTCGTTTAATTTATTAACTATTTTGTGAATTACCTATGATACGGTTAGCTCTTATACTGATAATAATTTATATAATGGGCATCATTGGATATCTAATTTATTACAACAGGAAGGCAATAAAAGGATTATGGTTCCATACTGTATCAACCCTTTCAATCCCATTTTTAAAAATCAGGATCCTGCAAGGGTTTATTACACTTCTGATCAGATTTATCAGAAGAAGATTTTTCAAATTTTAATACGTATCCAAAACCACTAAGTGGTTTTTATTTTAGCTATACTACTCACTACCGCTGGGAAAGTAGTTAACCCGCCGTATTAACATGGCAGGGGGAAACGCACTTGTTCCTCCTAGTAATAAGTAGATGGGTAACAAAGCTAACCCATTGTGTAAAAACTCATGCCTGCCTTCGGCTTCCCCTCTCTTGAAAGAGAGGGGAAAAAGTGAGAGTAATAAAAATACAAGTTAAAATAGCATTCTTGGTTTATTGTAATATTTCATGGCCCTGTCATTGCGAGGAAGAGCCTTGTCCCTCGGAATGAAACATAGAGGGACCGACGAAGTAATCTAGTTTTTCTGGCATTCCTGCGAAAGCTGGAATCTAGGAGACAAAAGCATTTTCTCAAAAATGGAACACCTTTGTAATGCGTACCTAAACAATTAAGTCCAGATCATTCTGATCCCGATTTACCTGACTGCCGTAAAACTTAGGAAGGCAGGCCTGTCTGCCATTGGAAGATCGGAAGAAGAATCTCAAATGTCAGTTGAATATATTATTCTTGAGATTCTTCACTACGTTCGGAATGACAGCGTTTTTTTTGTAGCGGTATTGTAAGTCAATCATCCCTGATTGTCTATGTCAAGCAAGATGCTTGATTTATTTTATATTACCGCCAATAATATATTTTTTAATGAGTAAAATATGCAAGGGATAATATGGGTTTCAAAACCGACGAGCGGATAGTGTGATATATATCACAATTTGTGTAAGATTACCTTGTCAGTCTTTTTCCGATAGAATCGGGTTAAACTCTGGTGTGAAGCCATTTTTTTTTGTTGTTATTCCTGCGAAAGCAGAAACCCAGGCGACAATAGAAGTTCCTCAAGTATGGTTCACCACAGTAAAGCGTACCTAAAAAATAAAGCACCTGTCATTCTGATCCCGATTTACCTGCCTGCCTCAGGTAGGTCGGGAGAAGAATCTCAAATGTCAGTTGATTATCGTATGCTTGAGATTCTTTACTACGTTCAGGATGAATATTTTTTTTTTCAATTTTCCTCCAAGGATTTTAAACTTTTCATAATTATCCCCTCAAATTATTAATTCTTTTGGGGACTGATTTAAATGGAACTATATGAATGTGATTAAGAAAAAGTTCAGGATTTGTGTAAAATAGCTTCAATTCTAATTATTCCTCAATGAAGTAACTACTAACATTAGTAACAAATAATACAAATGTCAAATGGGGCGTGATTCAGATCACATCTAAAAATGAGATAATGTTTGGACGTAAAAATGAAACTATATAATACTGGATTCAGGTAAATTCCAACATGACAACCATCAAGGATCTTTTGTCAGATACTACCCGGGGAGCTACATCAATTTTCAAAGATGCGCTCCAGTTATTTCTCTCTTATCCCGATGAAGAAATTGTATTCAGGGTCATTGATGAAGCTATGGAGTTAAAAAATCAATTTAATTCAATGGGGGTTTTTTACCAATTATTGGATAAAGTCCGTGGAATCCAGGAACCAAATATCCTACTGGAAACTCTCAATGAGCTATTGTTAGCCATAGCTAAAAACCGGGAGACAATTTCCCAAATTGGGGGCAAACATTTACCGTCTTCCGGAACGGTGTTAACCATCAGTAATTCCAGTATGGTCACCGGCGCTCTCAAGAATTCACAGAACTTAGGAAAAAACCTGAAGATTCTCTGCTTGAGATCCGCTCCTGCCAATGAAGGTGAACTTCTGGCATCCTCTCTGATGAAGGCAGGGATAAGAGTTAACATAGCAGAAGATGAATCCTTCCAAGACCTGATGATTGAAACTGACCTGGTTATGCTTGGGTGCGACCTGCTGGGAGAAAACTATTTTATCAACAAACGCGGATCAGGTTCTTTGGTCAGGCAGGCGGAGAAACTGAATAAACCGGTCTGGGTTTTGGGAGATACGCTGAGGATCGTGAAGGATAGAAATACAGTCCGGGACATAGAGCCGCTTTTTGAACGGGTTCCCTATTCAAACACTATAAAAATGGTCTGCGAAAAGGGGTTTTTAAACTGCAGTGAGTTAAAGAATATTCTTTAGAAGAAGCGGTTAATCTTCCAATACCTTGAAGACTTTATCACCACGCCTGACTTTCTCACTCACTTTCAAACCGATGCTGTCCCCGGCTTTTGCTTCAGAAACCGATTCATGTTCTATCTGCATGGATGTAACTTTTTCTTCAAGATTAGTTGTATGTCCCTGAATATGAATAGTATCACCGGTTGTCAGTTTTCCCGAGGTCAGATCAATAGCACCTACGTTTATTTTCCCGAAATATTTTGAGATATATCCTGTTTCCTGTTCTTTCATTTTGATACCTTAACTTTACCAAAAGTTACTACGAAATCGTTAAAAAAAGCCATGAAATATCTCCGGAAGATAGTATCCCATCAAACCTGATCGGAATATAGTCAGAGTAATTAATTGACTGTGTATAATTTCCCCGAATGACACACAATTTTCCAGATTATATTTACTCAACTCGTTTGGCGCTCAACTCCTGAACTCCAAACCAGCGTACGACCGAATCGCCAAAAACCGGGGTAAAAACGTTCAACGCCAGCAATGGCTTAATGGGACCCTTATTCACTATAATTTCGGCTTTATTGCCTTTTATTGCCCGAATAACAGCATCAGCTACAGCTTGCGGCGGGGAAGTTCCCAGTAGTTTTGGGGCATCCTGTCCTGAATTATGAAACATCCCCGCTTCAGAAATGTACCCCGGCTTGATCGTGGAAATACCTACTCCTGTTCCCCTGAGTTCCTGCCGAAGCCCGTCGCTCCACATGATCATTCCGGCTTTCGTAGCGGAATAGATTGCATTGTAGGCAACCCCCTTGCATCCCGCCAAAGAAGCAACGTTTATCACATGTCCGCTTCCTCGGTCCAGCATTCCCGGCAAGAGCAGTCGGGTCAATTCCATTGGCGCATGGAGGTTTACCGCCAGGATTGAATTCAATTCCTGAGCAGAATAATCTCCGTATTTCCTGTACATCTCTATTCCCGCATTGTTGATCAGTATATCCACAACTCCGGATTCCGCCTTAATTCTGGCAATCAAATCGGGAATGAGACTGATGTTATTAAGATCAAACGGGAAGATTTGAGAATTTCCTCCCAGCTCTTCCACTTTTTTCTGAACTTCTTTCAGTTTGTCTTCAGACCGGGCGACACAGACAATTTTGATTCCTTCCTTTGCTAAGGATTTTACAATAAAAGAACCAATTCCCCGGGATGCTCCCGTCAATAACGCAGATTTACCCATTAAATTATTCATAGTTTCCTCTTTCAATTTATTCTCCGATAATTTTCACTAAAACTCGTTTTTTCCTACGTCCGTCAAATTCTCCATAGAAAATTTGTTCCCAGGTGCCAAAATGAAGCCGTCCTTCCGTGACTGCTACCACCACTTCTCTCCCCATAATTTGCCGTTTATGATGTGCATCTCCATTATCTTCTCCCGTCAAATTGTGGTCATACCGGGAGAGAGGTGCATGGGGTGCCAGGTCCTCCAGCCATTTCTTATAATCCCTAAGCAGCCCCGGTTCATCATCATTGATAAATACCGATGCAGTAATGTGCATAGCGTTCACAAGGCAAAGTCCTTCTTTGATTTGGCTTTCAACCACAGCTGTTTGTACATCTTCACTGATATTAACAAAATCCATCCGGGTCGGAATCTCAAACCAGAGTTCTTTGTGAAATGACTTCATTATGTTTCCCTCCTGTTATTCAATTAGTTAAGTTATGGTGTAACGATTGTAAATATCCAAATTCCCATGAGAATAACAGCGGTTGATTTGATTCCTTTGCTTGCTACATTCCCTAAAACAGTACCCAGCGCAACCCGGTTTGATTCCGAAATTGATTTTCCCGACATGGCTTCACTGAGAAAAGCACCCAGGTATGAGCCTGCCAATAATCCCGCAAATGCTCCAATTAAAAACAAAACTCCGGCACCAATGATCGTTCCCAGAATTCCGCCGATAATCGAACAGACAGCAGACCGCCTGCTGGCTCCGCAATACCGGGCCGCAAGCCCTCCTAATAATAATTCCGTGATCTCAAGGAGGATGGAAACTCCGAATAAAACCAAAATAACTCCAATCGTAATTAAATGAAAATCGGTCAGCCCTCCCCAAATCAGCGCTGCGACAGCAATAAGAAAAGTTCCGGGAATTCCAAGCCAGGTGACACACACAGCAATCAGAACGCTAAGGATAATTCCAACTATTGTCATTACTGCTATTTAATATTTTTTATTTCTCAATTTCGTGCAGAGCTGCTTCTTCCAGCTCTAATAGCATATGAGGAATATATTTTCTACTGGCTATTTTCATAATCCAGGCTGGAACAATTCCCCCTGGATCGGTACATACTCTATAAATCAACTTGCTTTCTCCCTCAGATTCCATTACTTCCCAACTCCCAAAGTTCACCGGTGGGATGATTAATTGCTCTGGAAAATCTGTTGGCCGGTTAAATTGAGCGCTTATCCAGTCAATTCTTGACGGACGACGAATGTGATCAAATTGATACAACCGCGGCGATAAAAAGGGAATATCAATAATCTGCCACCCCTGCTGATACTGAGCGCTGTTGCGATGATGAAACCCTGCTTTTTCCGTATAGGCGCTGGGAAGAGTTTCCGGATATTGATCTACTGTCCAGGCAACATTTAATAATGCATTCAGGGAAACACTTGTGCTTAATTCAACCCGAATTGAAGGAACTGGTGAAATGGAAATTGGTTTTTCATAAACTTTAATTCGTTCTTCTTCCCTAACAATGACCCACCCGGAATCGCTGAAAAGTTCTTTCCACTCCGGGGGATAGACAACATTCTGTGAAAAAAGGAATTCAAAAGACAAGAAATTAAGGAAAAGAAGAATGATATAATTCCAGATACAACATTGTTTCATCACAGGAATTATTCAGTTACCTACCGGATTTTCCAACTGGAGGTAATCATAAAAACGATAATCCTATTTAGAAGAAATAATGGATCAACCAGCTAAAATCACTCTTCGCAATTATTCGTATCCTGTTCACCGATAAAATCTTCAATACAGGTTGGGTAAGGTGGACAAAGTTTATTATCAAAAATGCCGGATACTTTATGTTCATCTTCCAACGCAAACGTTAAATTTACCAAATTACAAATAGTTTCAGGAATTTCTCCGCCGAGTTCGTTTTGGTGTAATTTTAAGCTTGTTAATTTGGGCAAATCTCCAATACTCTCCGGGATTAAGCCCGTTAATTTATTTGCATGCAAATCCAAAAGTATCAGTTTCTCTAGATTTCCAATACTCTCCGGAATTTCTCCGTTGAGTTGATTGGAATGCAGGCTGAGGACTTCCAGACTGTCTATATATCCAATATCCTCCGGGATATTTCCCGTTAATTGATTATAAAATAAATCCAGGGACTTAAGTTCAGCCAGGTTTCCCATACTTTCCGGAATAGTGCCCGTTAGTTTATTCTCACTTAAATTTAATACGGTTAGATTTACTAATTCACCGATATCATCAGGAATGCTTCCGGTTAATTGATTGTCATTCAGGGATAAGGATTTAAGATGTACAAGATTTCCAATACTCTCCGGAATAGCTCCAGTAAATTGATTTTTCTGTACTTCCAATTTTTCCAGGCTGGCTAAAGCTCCAATTCCCCTGGGTATTTTCCCCGAAAGCTCATTCCATTCCAATGATAAAATTTTGAGGTTTTTAAGATTCCCAATCGCTTCAGGAATTCTCCCATTCAACTCGTTTAGAGGCAGAACAAGGCTAATTAGTTCTGAAACCTCACCAATATTTTCCGGAATGTGACCGCTCAATTCGTAATCTACAACACACCCTCCTTTTGGTGAGATAGAACTGCATAAACTTATAAGACGACCATCTTTCCAGGTCTGTTCTCCTAATTCAACAGGAGATAAATCATTTGGCGGAGGTTTTAAACCCGATTGGGCGTTATCAATTAATTCCTGAAGAAACTCAATATCTTTTTCCCAGTAACAATCCCTATTTATATACACAAATCCATTGTCGCATTTCGTACAATTAGTTGTATCCTGAAAGCCTGTTACAGTTTCTATACAGGCGGGATATGACGGACACAATTGATTATTGGAAATATCAAAGTGGGTTGCGGAAGCCCAATCAATAGTCAGGTCACAAATGACATCTGGGATTTCCCCCGATAATTTATTATCATTTACGTGTAAATATTCAAGATTGAATAAGTAGCCGATACCTTCCGGGATACCATCAGTCAGCTGGTTTGAAAAAAGTGATAACCGCTCCAGGTCAATTAAGTTACCTATACTTTTAGGAATCGGACCGGTTAAATTATTGTCATAAATAATTAATCTCTCAAGACCTACCAATTTTCCCATACTTTTGGGAATATTTCCAACCAACTGATTTGAATTCAAATACAATCTTTTCAATGAAGACAAGTTTCCAATACGTTCTGGAATGCTTCCGGTTAATTGATTATCGTGTAAATATAAAACCTCCAGATGAATCAAATTCCCTATACTTTCCGGGATTTCTCCCGTCAGTGTATTTGAGTACAATGCCAGTCTTTCCAGCTGGGATAATCCGCCAATGCTTTCGGGAATATTCCCGGTTAATTCCACGTTCGCGAAATCAAATGAAGTTAATCTTCCATTTCTCCAGGTTTGAATTCCGATTTCAAGCGGCCCAAGTATTCCATCACCATTTTTATCCATTTCTACACTGAATGTATCAAGGTTTTTGTCAATTAAATCCTGGAGGAACCGAATATCATTTTCCCGAAATGTTTCAGGTAGGATTTGATCCGCTTCTACGCTCCCTGAAAGTAATTCTACTTCCCCTGCCGGTTGGATAATGTCACCACTTTCACTTTCAACTTTTTTCGTAATTGGAACAATTTCAGGTTCGGATAAGACAGGCACACTGGGCGGTTCAATCACTTCTGGTTCGAATAGGCTTTCTTCCGGTTCGGTCTTTTTTACCTCGGATATTACTTTTGCTAAAACTGCATCCGCTACCGCTGGTTTTTCCTCTTCTGCTGCTACTTTTTCTGCCGCTTGGGCTGCCTGTTCTGCTGCCTCTACCGCCTGTTTTGCTGTTTCTGCAACCTCTCCTGCCGCTGTTGCTGCCTGTTCCGCCTCTACTCTTGCTTTTTCCGCATCCTCCGCCTCTTCTTCTGCTGTTTCTAATGTTTCTGCTGCCAATTCTGCAGCTTGGGCTGCTTGTTCTGCCTCTTCCTCTATCGCTTCTGCTGCCGCAATTGCCTGTTCCGCCTCTTCCCTTGCTTCTTCTGCTGCTTCTCCTATGACTTGCTGAGCCGTCTGATTTCGTTTTATAACCTCTGCTACTTCAGTTCCTTTTGAATTACGATATTTTTTTTCCTTTTTACCTTGCTCTGCAGTTAACAAGCCGTCTTCGACTAATTGATCTATCTCTGTATTTGAAAGCCGTGAAGTATTTGATTCTAATTCATCAATTTTTTCCTGGTAAGGATCCAATGCCGCAGCTTCTGCTTCGGTGTGCTGGGCTTCCTGATTCTGCTTTATAACTTCTGCTACTTCAGTTCCTTTTGAATTACGATATTTTTTTTCCTTTTTACCTTGCTCTGCAGTTAACAAGCCGTCTTCGACTAATTGATCTATCTCTGTATTTGAAAGCCGTGAAGTATTTGATTCTAATTCATCAATTTTTTCCTGGTAAGGATCCAATGCCGCAGCTTCTGCTTCGGTGTGCTGGGCTTCCTGATTCTGCTTTATAACTTCTGCTACTTCAGTTCCTTTTGAATTACGATATTTCCTCGCATCTTTTCCTTGCTCTGCTGTTAACAACCCCTCTTCGACCAATTCATCAATCTCTATATTTGAAAGCCGTGAAGTATTTGATTCTAATTCATCAATTTTTTCCTGATGTGCAACTTCCTGGGTTACTGCTTCATCTGCAGTAATTCCTTTCGTCTTCAACTTAGGTTGCGGTTCTTGTCTGGCTTTTGCTGCTACCGCTTTTGCTGCTGCTACTGCTTGTTCTGCTGCTATTCTTGCTTTTATTGCTTCATCAGCCACTTCTCTTGCTTGTTCTGCTGCCAGCACTGCCTCTATTGCCGCTTGTTCTGCGGCTTCCCTTGCTTTTTCCGCATCATCCGCCACTTCTTCTACTTCTTCCAATGCTCTTGCCGCTGCCGCTACTGCTCGTTCTGCTTTATTTCTTGCTTTTTCGACTGCCACTTCTACCGCTGGCGCCGTGGTTTGTGTCTCCTCCGTTTCTTTTGCTTCTACTTCAACTGGGACTTTACTCTGAACAAGTAAACTATCAATAATTTCACTGCTTTCAATTTCAGAGAGTGGAATTTCTTTTGCTTCGGATATGGGAAGAATAGTCTGTATATCACTCAAATCTACACAGGCTGAAGTATCCTGATCTCCCATGACAAGTTCCACGCAAACTGGATACTGAGGACAAAGATTGTTATTGGTCAAGTTCACTCTGGAGACCACATCCCAATCAAGATCTAATTCACAAAGGCTATTCGGGATAGTGCCTCCTAATTGATTGTCATTTAATAAAAATTTTTTCAAACCGGTAAGATTCTCAATACCATCCGGAATTGAACCTGTCAATTGATTGTCGCTTAATAATAATTTTTTCAAATTGGTAAGATTTCCAATACCATCCGGAATTGAACCTGTCAATTGATTGAAGGATAAATCCAGATGCTGCAGCATACGTAATTTTTCAATACTCCTGGGAATACTCCCTTCGATCTCATTCCACTGTAAATCCAACTTAATTAAATTGGCAAGATTCCCGATTTTCTCAGGTATTGTACCAGTTATCTGGTTATCCGACAATAACAACCAGTACAGTTTATCAAGGTTGATGATTGATTCCGGAATTTCACCTGTTAGTCCCCTGTTAGAACAAAATAAAGATGTTAATCTACCTTTTCCATTCCAGGTTTGAACTCCCAATTCCAATGGTGAAATCATTCCATCATCATTGTCATCCATATCCACATCCAAAAAATCTTCGCTGCCATCAATAAAGCTTTGAAGAAAATATATATCTTTTTCCCAGTAACAATCTTCGTCAATTTCCAAATATCCATCATCACATTGACCATAAAGAGAATTACACAGGAAAAGAACACTAAGGAAACCTAAAGCGAATCGGGTTGAGATCCGGCGCAGAATGACAATCATTTTTTCCATGCTACGTTTTATGTGTATCAAAATGGGATATTGAGTTTAATAGGAAAATTAATTCACTCATAAAGTGGCTGATATTACTATCCGCTCTTTAAGCAAATCAATAAAAAGGGTTTGAACGTATTGGGAAAAAAGAACTCAGAAAATGGTATTATTAGCACATCTTCTCCCATCCTTCTTTAAGTGGTATTTATGAGCCTGCTCATCGAAATGAGCAAAGTAAATGTAGAAAAGCGGAGAGGGAGGGATTCGAACCCTCGTTCCGCTTTTGACGGAAACTCACTTAGCAGGCGAGCGCCTTCAGCCAGCTCGGCCACCTCTCCATTTCTGATCTCTTCAAATTTACAGGATTAAAATTACCCAGCATCCACCCCATCAGCAAACAAATAGAATCAAACCCCCAGTACAAATTGTTTTCCGCTTAATTGCTGAATCACCCCCCTCAATTCCAACTCCAGCAGAATTGACAGCATGCGGGTAAGTTCCATCCCGGTGTTTGATACAAGATCATCAATATGGACGGGTTCATGGTTTAATTTTGATACAACAATTTTTTCTTCCCGGGTAAGGTCGAGGGATATATTTTCCTGCCGGGGTTTCAAGGTTTTAAATAAACGATTTTCAATATGACTTAAAATCTGTTCAGCATTCTGAACAGGAATCGCGCCATTTCGGATCAATCTCAGGCACCCTAAACTCTGTTTGTCAAATATCCGACCGGGAACGGAAAAAACCTCCCTGTTTTGATCAACTGCATTCAATGCTGTGAGAATTGCCCCGCTCCTATTTCCCGCTTCTACTACCACAGTCCCGTGCGCCAAACCGCTGATAATCCGGTTCCGCTGGGGAAAATTTCCAGCATCCGGTTTTGTGCCGAAGGGAAATTCAGAAACAATCGACCCATTCTCTTCAATTTTATCCGCTAATCCTCTGTTTTCTGGTGGATATTAAACATCCACTCCGCTGCCAAGCACCGCAATAGTTTTTCCTTTTGAGTCAACTGTTTTTTTATGTGAGATGGAATCGATCCCGCGGGCTAATCCACTCACAATTGTTATTCCATATTTCACTAGATCACCTACAAGAACCTGCGCAACTTTTCTACCGTAAGGAGTTGTGGTACGGCTCCCAACCACAGCAATACAGTCCTCTTTTTTTTTCAATGGCTGACCTTTTCGATACAATATGACAGGGGGGTCGAACATTTTTCGCAGGAGGAAAGGAAATTCATCATCCCAGAAGGTTACCAATTCAACACCCAGTTTTTCAGCTTTTTCAACTTCTGCGGGACCAAAATCAAAATGGGGTGCTTTTCGTATTGCCTGAGCAGTTTTCAAATCTACTCCTTCTACGGAGCAGATTTCCCGGGTGGAAAGTGAAAATATTTCGGAAGGTTTCCTATAAGCAGAAACCAGGCTCCGAACCTTTTGGGGGCCAACTCTTTGGATATATAATAAATATATAAGTGGAGCTATATCACTATTTTCCATCAATTATATCAACTATTGCTTTAATTAATTGTGGAATTCCAGAACCACTGACAGATGAAATATTTAGATATGGCTCCGGAAAATCAGCCCAGTTTTTTAGTTCATTCTTCGAAGAATGGATTAAATCTATTTTTGTACGAAGCACTAAATACTGTTTTAGTTTTAACTCTTTATTATAATCGAAGATCTCATTCCTTAATGTGTCATAAACTTCTTTAGGATTTTCTTCCAGTACATCAATCATAAACAGCAATACATTATTTCTTTCAATATGCCTCAGGAATTGATGCCCAAGTCCTTTCCCTTTACTGGCACCCTCGATCAATCCAGGGATATCTGCCATAACAAAGGATTGAAAATCACCATATTT
>CAJXJG010000029.1 GCA_913054425.1 uncultured Fidelibacterota bacterium | reverse complement strand
CTGAACTGGGGTTAGGGGATTCAGACAAATTGAGGGTGGGGGATTGGGTACTTGCTGTGGGAAGTCCATTTTCTGCGAATCTCAGTCATACCGTAACTGCGGGAATTATAAGTGCCTTGGGGCGAAGTAATGTGATTTCTTCACGAGACCATTATGAAGATTTTATACAGACTGATGCGGCAATCAATCCGGGGAATAGCGGGGGCGCCTTGCTCAACATGGAGGGTGAACTTGTTGGTATTAATACCGCTATAGCTACGGGAGGATTTGAAAAAGCAAATCGCGGCGTGGGGTTTGCAATCCCATCTAATATGGCTAAGAAAGTGATGCAGGACCTTATCACGAAAGGGTACGTGGTTCGGTCCTGGTTGGGGGTGTATATTCAAAATGTGGATGATAATGTAGCAAAAGCGTTAAAGCTGTCCAGTCGTGATGGGGCACTCGTCAGTGATGTTGTGGAAGGAAGTCCTGCAGAGAAAGCAGGATTGGAACAAGGGGATGTAATTTTGAAATTTAATGACATCCCGATTTATGACTCAGCACATTTGAAAAATATAGTATCCTCAACACCCCCAGGCACCATGAGTAAAGTAATAATATTTCGTAATGAAAAAGAGAAATCGGTTCATGTTGCTTTAGAGGAAATAGAAAATCCTGACAATCAAACAATTGCTTCATTACCATCGAACGATCGTGATTTCGGCTTGGAAGTTAAGGATGTCAATAGAACACTTGCGGAAAAATACGGTGTCACCATGAATCAGGGAGTCGTTGTTACAAATATACTTCCTAATAGTGAAGCATTTAATGCTGGGATTCAAGAAGGTGATCTCATCACAAGAGTGGGAACCGAAAAAATAAAATCAAAGCGGGAATTCAGATCTCAATTGAAAAAAGCAAAGAAAGAGGGTTCAGTTCTTTTGTTAGTCAGCCGTGATGATGTGTCCCGTTTTGTTGCTTTGGAAGTACAAGAATAGATATTGAGGATTGGATAATTGTCAGTATGAATCTGATCCCTGTATATTTTTTCACCACTTTTTTCAAATGTTATTGGTTTAATTTCCATCACATTATAATTATCCTTTGTTAATCTAACTCTTGGTTTAATTCCAAACTGTTGTCGTTGGTATGCACTTGTTTTACATTTAAATTCCTGACCAAAATTTCCGTATAAACTCAACGATTATATTTAATGCCAATCAAGAAAATTAGCTCAAATATCGATTTTGTTTCCATGGAACACAAAATTCTGGATTTCTGGGAAAGGAACCAGATTTTCAATAAAAGGGTGGAAATGAACCGAGGAAAATCTAAGTGGAGTTTTTTGGATGGTCCCATTACAGCAAATAATCCAATGGGCGTACACCATGCCTGGGGAAGGACTTTGAAAGACCTTTATCAGCGCTATAAAGCCATGACAGGACATGAGCTTCGTTACCAGAACGGTTTTGATTGTCAAGGGCTATGGGTGGAAATCGAAGTAGAGAAAGAGCTGGGATTTACCACAAAGCGGGATGTGGAAAAGTACGGAATCGAAAAGTTTGTTAATAAATGTAAAGAACGGGTACGAAAATATTCGAAGGTTCAATCTGATCAATCTATTCGTTTGGGTTATTGGATGGATTGGAATAATTCGTACTACACTATGTCTGATGAAAATAATTATACCATTTGGGCATTTTTAAAAAAATTATTTGAAGAAGATAAAATTTATATGGGAACGGACGTGGTGCCCTGGTCTGGCCGTTCTGGTACTTCATATTCTCAGATGGAAATCATTGAAGGCAGGAAATTGGTGGCTCATGATGCTATTATTGTTCGATTCCCTTTGAAAGGAAGGCAAAATGAAAATCTGCTTATTTGGACAACTACCCCTTGGACACTTACTTCTAATGTGGCTGCAGCAGTTAACCGAGATTTGGACTATTCGATTATTCGAGCCTCTGATGGATCAGTCTATTATTGTGCTGCGGAAAACCTGGAATATGGGCGTCTTGAAAAACAGTTTAAGGAGAAGAAGGAATGGATTGAGGATGTACCAAAGCTAAAATCTATTGCACAGGTTTTTAAAGAACACGGCGGTTTCACAATTGAGGGCTCTGTGAAAGGGTCTGAAATGATTGGTTGGGAGTACGAAGGTCCTTTCGATTCATTGGAAGCTCAGTTAACATTAGGAGGGTATCCTTTCAAGAAACCGGAGTTGGAAAAGAAAAAAGTTAATGGCATTACCTGTCATAAAGTGATTGATGGAGGGAAAGATAATTTTGGGAATGATGTTGTTGTAGCTGGAGAAGGAACAGGGATTGTCCATATTGCTCCTGGATGCGGTGCTATTGATAACCGCATTGGAAAAGAACGGGGATTGGTTGATATCGCGCCATTAGACGAGGAATCCAAGTTCATTGATGGGTTCGGCTGGTTAACAGGTCTGTGTGCCACCGCCAGGCAAACAAAAGACAAAATTATTGCTGATTTAAAAAATCGAAATCTGCTCATTCATTTGGAACAATATCCTCATGTGTACCCTCATTGTTGGCGTTCAGGTGATGAACTGGTTTTTCGGATAGTGGATGAATGGTACATCAATATGGATTGGCGGGATCGGATCAAGAAAATTGTTAGCGATGTCCAGTGGATTCCTGAATGGGGTCATGACCGGGAAATGGAATGGCTGGATAATATGGGGGATTGGATGATTTCCAAGAAGCGTTTCTGGGGTTTAGCACTGCCAATTTGGACTTTCCAGGATGGCTCTTTTTTTGTGGTGGGTTCAAAAAAAGAATTGAAAGAGTTGGCTGTCGAAGGATGGGATGAATTCGATGGCAATAGTCCCCACCGTCCCTGGATCGATAAGGTAAAAATCCGACATCCGGAGACTGGTTTTATTGGTACACGAATTAAAGATGTTGGCAATCCTTGGCTGGATGCAGGTATCGTTCCTTATTCCACAATGAAATACACAACCGACAGGAAGTATTGGAAACAGTGGTTCCCAGCGGACTTGATAACAGAATGTTTTCCGGGGCAGTTTCGTAATTGGTTCTATTCCCTATTGGCTATGTCTGCTGAAATGGAAGAAAAAGCTCCCTTCAAATCGCTTTTAGGTCATGCTATTGTAAAGGATGAAAAAGGTCGGGATATGCATAAGTCTTCAGGGAATACTATCTGGTTTGATGATGCAGCGGAAGAAATGGGTGTTGATGTAATGCGTTGGATGTATATAAGCCAAAATGTTGAACATAATCTCCTTTTTGGATATGGCCCAGCTAATAATGTTAGGAAAAAGTTGATTACACTTTGGAATTCTTACTCTTTCTTTTCTACTTATGCTGCCGTTGATGGATTTGAACCGGGTGTGCATAGGATAAAAGACACAGAATTGACTGTACTTGATCGTTGGATTCGATCTAAAACTCATAAATTGATTCAGGATGCTCATAATGCTTTTGAGAATTATTCGGTTGATAAATTCATGAGAAAAATGGATCGGTTTTTTGAAGATTTATCTAACTGGTATATCAGGAGAAACCGCCGTCGATTCTGGAAAAGTGTGGATGATCTAGATAAGTTGGCTGCTTACCAAACTTTGTATGATGTGCTTTTAAATACAATCAAAATACTGTCTCCAATGGTACCCTTTATTACTGAAGAAATATACCAAAATCTCGTGAGAAATGCAGATCAAAATGCAGTAGAAAGTATTCATTTGTGTGATTATCCGATTGTAAATGAAGAATATATTGATGAAAACTTGATGCGCCGTGTGGACACATTGAAAAAGTTGGTTGAGTTGGGAAGATCGGCACGAAACAAAGCAAATCTCAAGATTCGACAACCTTTATCCGGTTTAAAATTCGTTGTTAAAAGTGATGATTTGGCTGAATTTATTCTTGATCAAAAGTCCGTGGTACTGGATGAACTAAATGTAAAGTCAATTGATAGAGTTGATCGTCCTGAAATGTTGATTAATTTTCATGTAAAACCCAATTTAAAAATCCTTGGTCAGAAATATGGGGAAAACCTTCAAATTATTCGTAAATTTATCAATGAGAAAAGTAGTGAAGACATATTAAATGAGTTGGAGAACGGAGGCGGATTGAAGGTTGTTTTAGGTTCTGATTCTTTCATTCTTACGCGATCAGATTTTTTTATTGAGCCAAAACCGGTGGAAGGATTCACGTCGGCTATTGATGAAGGATTGACCGTAGCCCTGTTGACTGAATTGAGTGATGAACTGATTCAGGAAGGTGTTATTCGGGATTTTATAAGGCAGGTTCAGATCATGCGTAAAGAAGCAGATTTTGCTGTAGAAGACCGAATTGAGATTTTTGGAAAGATTGAGGGAAAATGTGGAAAGGCTCTTGAAGTATTCAAAGAGTATTTTTACAATGAGACGCTGACGGTTAATATGAATAATAAATTTAAACATGGTGAGTACCATTCCACATTCAAAGTCAGAGATGAGGAAATCACTGTTGGTATTCAACGAATTACAAAGAATTGAGAGGAAAAAATGACTAAAAAGATAAAATATTCTAAACCAAAACTTAAGAAATTCAGGAAAACCATTCTAGAGAGAATGGAAAATGTTTCCAGGGAGATGGGCGATATGAAGAATGGTGTTTTAAATATAGATTCATCGAAAGCGAATATGTCACCGGATTCAATATACAGTGTTCATATGGCTGATGCTGGAACGGATTCACATGAACGGGAAAAGAATTTTCTATTTCTCTCTCGGGAAGATAGTTATTACCGAAACCTTGAAAATGCACTTGAAAGAATTGATTCTGAAGCATTTGGTGTTTGCCAGATTTGTGGAGAGTTGATCCCGGAAGAACGAATGATGGAAGTGTTAAATGCAACCAAATGTGTAGATTGTAAAACAAGGGATAAACTGAATCTTTGATGGGGGTGTTATTTATAACTGCACTTATTATAACTGCGGATCAAATTTCAAAATCACTTATTAAGAGCACGATGACACTCTATGATGTTATCCCCGTAATTCCGGGTTATTTTTATCTAACTTATATCATTAACGAGGGGATGGCATTCGGAATAGATTTACCTTTTGGAATTGGAACCCTTTTTTTTTCTGGAGTTTCCCTAATTATAACCTGTTTCCTTGTTTGGATCTTATGGTGTGAAAGAAATAATAATCTTTTGATGAGGGTTTCACTTGCCTTGATTTTAGGAGGAGCAATCGGGAATTTGATTGATAGGATCATGAGTTGTATCCCCAATTCTTCATACACTGGTGTTGTTGATTTTATTGACATTCGTTGGGGAGTGCATAAATGGTATATTTTCAATATCGCGGACTCAGCAGTCACTGTGGGAATTATTTTAATGCTCTTTTATTCTTTTTTGTTCAAGCCAAAGGTTCAGCCAACACACAGCATCGTTTGACCACCATTCAGTTCACTCCTGAGAACGAAAATATTCGTCTCGACCGATATCTCTCCTCAGAACTTCAAGATTTTTCCCGGACCCATATTCAAAAGCTCATTAAAATGGGATTCGTACTTGTTAATGGAACTATCAAAAAGCCTGGATTTCGCCTCTTTGGGGGAGAAAATATTAAGGTAGATCTACCTGATGAAAATCCAGCTCCAGAAACTCTGAAACCGGAGAGTATCCCCCTCAAAATTTTGTTTGAGGATGATGTCATTTTAGTACTTGATAAACCAGCAGGATTGGTTGTACATCCCGGTGCAGGTATCAAAGATGGAACCCTTGTGAATGGCCTTGTGTATTATTTTAAGTCACTGTCAAATATTTCTGGTTCAACCAGGCCTGGAATTGTCCACAGATTGGATAAGGACACTTCAGGATTGATCCTTGTTGCCAAGACAAATTCTGCTCATTTACACTTGGCAAACCAGTTTGAAACCCGTAGCGTAGTAAAAAAGTATTTAGGAATAACCTGGGGAGAGTGGAAACCTGTTTTAGGAAAGATAGAAGAACCGATTACCCGTAAACGATCAGATCCTACATCCTTTACAGTTGCAGCCAGTGGTAGGTCGGCACGTACAGATTATGAAGTGGTTGAGGCAACGCGATATCTGAGTCTTGTACGATTTTTTCCGCGAACAGGAAGAACACACCAGATTCGTGTTCATTCGACTTTTCATGGAAATCCTATTTTTGCCGATGAGAAATACAATGGAGGGATAAACCGGATTAAAGGATTTCTTCCAGAAATATCAAAAAAATTGAAAACAATGCTGAATTCTATTGGCAGGCAGGCTCTTCATGCTCATGAACTTTCTATAACACACCCCACCACTGAAAAACAACTTCAGTTTGAAGCACCTCTTCCAGCGGATTTTTCAAATTTAATCGAAGACATGAAGGAATTAAATGTCTGATTTCAGCCAGGCTATCATTTCCGATTTTCTTACTTATTTAGAGAAAGAACGTCATTACTCAAAATTTACCATAATTGCTTATCGATATGACTTGAACCGGTTTGTTGGATATTTCGAGGACTATACTGGTACACCAGTTTCAGATTTCCGCGATGTAGACAAAGTAGCAATTCGCTATTTTCTGGGAAACGAGTTTGAAGATAGATTTTCCAGTAAAACAGTAGCGCGTCGTCTTGCATCTGTAAAATCCTTTTTTAAATATTTACTGAAGATTGAGGAAATACGGAACAATCCCACCATCCATGTAAAAACCCCCAAAACCCCAAAATCACTTCCGGTTTATGTGAACGAGGATGTGGTAGAAAAACTGATGGATGCGCCCGACAGCGATTCCTTTATCGGACTGCGGGACAGGGCTATGCTGGAACTCTTTTACAGCACAGGAATGCGCCTCCGAGAGCTGGTTAATATAGATCTGGATGATTTTCACACCGAAAATCAATTAATCAAAGTAACCGGAAAAGGAGGCAAAGAAAGGTTGATTCCTTATGGAAAACGTGCCCAATTTTCCTTGGAAAGATTCCTTGAATTTCGTGGAATACAATTATCAGCAAAAGAAGGTATTGGACCATTATTTGTAAACACAAAAGGAAGGCGCTTATCACCAAGGACAATTCAAAGGCGTACCCGGATATACCTGAAAATGGTGGCTGAAGGCGAACGATTGGGACCGCATACACTGAGACATTCGTTTGCTACTCACATAATAAATAACATCGTTACCATAAACAAAAAAAAACATAAGATTGACATAAGATTGTTGCAGGAATTACTTGGTCATTCAAGCATAAGTTCAACACAAATATATACTCAAATCCAACCAGAAAAATTAAAAAGAATATATAAAAAAGCACATCCCCACGGATCGTAAGTAGAAACTATGCACACTTCAAGAGAATTAGGCCTGGACAAACTTGGGCTTATAAATATTGAATATATCGAACGAAATCTTCCTGTTGAACGTTTAATCGAAGATACAATTTTACAAAAAAATGGTAGAATTGGAATGCGGGGTGCTGTCATGGTGGATACGGGTCGATATACCGGCCGGTCTCCCAAAGATAAATATTTTGTAAAAGAGCCCACGTCTCAAGATCATTTGTGGTGGGGGAATGTCAATCAGGAAATAGGTGAAGGTGTTTTTGATGAGTTATATACGAAAGTGATAAATCGCTACAATCTTGTTGATAATTCTAAAACATATATTTTTGATGGTATTGCTGGAGCAGATCCCGATTATGCTATTAAGGTTCGTATGATTTCCAAAAAAGCTTGGCAGGCTCATTTTGTGCATAATATGTTTATTCGACCAAGATCAAATGAACTGGAAGGATTTGAACCGGATTTTACGATCATAAATGCTTCAGATGTATTCAATGAAAATTTCAAAAAACACGGGATGAATTCAGAGACATTTATTATTTTTCATCTTGAAAAAAAGATAGCAATCATTGGTGGAACGGAATATGGTGGAGAAATGAAAAAAGGTATTTTCTCCGTTATGAATTATTATCTTCCACTTCGCGGTGTACTATCCATGCACTGTTCTGCGAATGTAGATAAGAATGGTGAGAATCCTGCCATCTTTTTTGGGTTAAGTGGGACAGGAAAAACGACACTTTCCACTGATCCAAAGCGCCCATTGATCGGAGATGACGAACACGGCTGGTCTGATGAAGGGATTTTCAATTTTGAAGGGGGATGTTATGCCAAAGTAATTAATTTGAATCCGGAATATGAACCGGATATTTTCAATGCTATCCGGCATGGTGCGCTGCTTGAAAATGTTGTCTACAACGAAAATACAATGGCAATTGATTTTACAGATGGTTCCAAAACCGAAAATACCAGGGTTTCTTATCCTGTGGATTACATTGAACATTCTCTTGCCGCTCAGGGGAAACCAAGCAGAGCTGGTCATCCGAAACAAATCATTTTTCTGACCTGTGACGCCTATGGTGTTTTACCTCCTGTGTCCAAATTAACACCAGAACAAGCCATGTATCATTTTGTCAGTGGGTACACAGCTAAGGTTGCCGGAACCGAACGAGGGATTACCGAACCGGTAGCGACATTTTCTCCTTGTTTTGGAGGTCCATTTCTTACCCTTCATCCTCTGAAATATGCAGAATTGTTACGGTCAAAAATGGAGAAATTTCATGTCCCTGCTTACTTGGTTAATACTGGCTGGGTGGGTGCGAACGCAAACTCCGGTACAGATCGAATTAGTTTACCCCTTACTCGTGAAATCATTCATACGATTTTGGATGGAATTATTGAACAGGAACCAACAGTTCAAGATCCTTATTTTGGGTTCGATGTTCCTAAAACATTGAGTGACATTGATCCTGCTATTCTGATCCCGGAGCAGGCTTGGCCTAACCCGAAAGATTACCATCAAGCCGCATCCAATTTGGTGAAAAAATTTCATGATAATTTTACCAAATACGATTCAGAATATAAATTAGTCAAACAGGGAGGTCCAACATTAAAGGATTAAAACGACAAAAAGGAGTGATATGAATATCGAATTTACAGCCCGGCACTTTCATGCACCGGATAGTCTCAAAATTTATGCACAGGACGAAATTCAAAAACTGGAAAGATATTTCCCGGGAATAATTCAGTGTCAGGTGATTTTGTCTCATGAAAATAATCAATATACCACTGAAATCAATCTTTCCATACCGAAACGAAAATTAAACGTAAAAGAAACCACAGGCAATGTCACTAAATCCATAGATAGGGCAGTGTCTAAAATGGCAGGCAGGATTTCCAAATTCAAAGGAAAACGAAACCGAATCTGAATTATTTTGTTTAATTTTTGTAAACCTGGAAATATGAAAAAAGAGTTGTTGTAAAAGAGTAAATGTCATAATATTCACCAGTCGTGATTTGGACCATATTGCAGCGACTATAAATAAGGGTGCTAAAAAGGTTTACCAAAGCCGGACAAGTGCCGGCTTTTTTTATTATGAAAAACTTGAACGACATATTAAAAGAACGCATTGTTATTCTTGATGGTGCCATGGGAACGATGATCCAAAATCATTCTCTAGAAGAACAGGATTATAGAGGTTCTCTTTTCCAAAATCATCCGTTGGATTTGAAAGGGAACCATGATTTGTTATCTTTAACATGTCCTGAAGTTATTGAAGGTATCCACAGAGCATATTTTGAAGCAGGTGCAGATATTATTGAAACCAATACGTTTAATGGGAACAGAATATCTCAAAGTGATTACGGGATGGAAGAAGCCGTGAGGGATATTAACCTTGCTGCAGCCCGAATTGCTCGGAAGGTTGCTGATGAATTCTCAAAGAAAGACCCGATGAAGCCAAGATTTGTCTGTGGAATTTTGGGCCCTACAAATCGGACGGCTTCCCTTTCGCCGAATGTGAGTGATCCTGGTTTTCGAAATATTACTTTTGACGAGTTATTTTCTGCTTACTATGAGCAGGCTGAAGCTCTCGGTGATGGAGGAGTGGATTTGTTGATGGTGGAGACTGTTTTTGACACGCTCAATTGTAAGGCTGCTTTGGCGGCTATCATGAGTGTACTTGAACAAAAGAAGTATTCTATTCCAATCCTTGTATCGGGTACAATCACTGACGCCAGTGGTAGAACTCTTTCTGGACAGACTCCGGAGGCATTCTGGATTTCAATCCGCCATGGGAACCTGTTAAGCGTCGGTTTGAATTGTGCTTTGGGTGCTCAACAAATTCGTCCTCATCTCCAAGATATTTCACGAATGGCGGATACCTTTGTATCTGTTCATCCAAATGCCGGGCTTCCTGATGAATTTGGAGAATATAATGACAGTCCGGAATTCATGGCTGGTCTCATCCGGGAATTTGCGGAAAATGGTCTATTGAATATTGTCGGTGGTTGTTGTGGGACCACCCCAGATCATATATCAGCTATTGCCGGGGCTGTGGGTGATCTTCCTCCGCGAAAAATCCCGGAAATACCCCCATTCACACGTTTAAGTGGACTGGAACCATTTACTATACGTCCTGATTCAAATTTTGTGAATATTGGCGAGCGAACCAATGTTTCCGGATCAGCTCGATTTCGGCGGCTGATAAAGGAAAACAGGTTTGAGGAGGCTTTGTCCGTTGCCCGTCAACAGATTGAAAATGGTGCCCAGTTGATTGATGTGAACATGGATGAAGGTCTTTTAGAATCTGAAATGGTAATGGAAAAATTTCTTCGTTTGATTGCTTCCGAACCTGATATCAGTAAAATACCTATTGTAATTGATTCCTCAAAATGGTCTATTATTGAAACCGGACTAAAAAATATCCAGGGGAAAGGTGTGGTAAATTCAATTAGCTTAAAGGAGGGAGAAGAACAGTTTTTAGAGCAAGCTCAAAAGGTCTTGCGTTATGGTGCCGCTGTCATCGTTATGGCATTTGATGAGGAAGGACAGGCAGATACAATAGAACGGAAAGTGTCTATTTGTCAGCGGGTATATGCGCTGCTTACTAAAAAAATCGGTTTTTCTCCAGAAGATATTATTTTTGACCCGAATATTTTTGCAGTAGCGACAGGAATTGAAGCACACAATGAATATGCCATCAATTATTTAGAAGCTACCCGGCAAATCAGGAATTCCTGTCCCGGTGTTCATATCAGCGGAGGAGTGAGTAATTTGTCCTTTTCATTTCGTGGGAATAATGCCATCCGGGAAGCGATGCATTCTGTATTTCTGTATCATGCCATCCAGGCCGGGATGGATATGGGGATTGTCAATGCGGGTCAATTGGCAGTGTATGATGATCTTAGTCCGGACACCCTTAAACGGGTCGAAGATGTTCTTTTTAATCGAAGGAATGATGCTACGGAACGTTTATTAGAAATCGCGAAATCTTTCAAAAAGGTTGAACAAAAATCAACTCAAGATATGACTTGGAGAACGAACGCTGTTGAAAAAAGAATTGAACATGCTTTAGTGGAAGGAATTACGGATTTTATTGTGGAAGATACGGAGGAAGCGCGAACAATGTTCAGGTACCCAATCGAAGTTATTGAAGGTCCTCTTATGGATGGAATGAATCGAGTCGGGGATCTCTTCGGATCAGGAAAAATGTTTCTTCCCCAGGTTGTAAAAAGTGCAAGGGTTATGAAAAAAGCTGTAGCGCATCTCGTACCTTTTATTGACAAGGAACAATCTGGAAAGAAGATATCACAGAAAAAAATCTTAATGGCTACAGTCAAAGGGGATGTTCACGATATCGGAAAAAATATTGTGGGAGTTATATTGGGATGCAACGGTTATGAAATTATTGATCTGGGAGTAATGGTTCCGGCGGATAAAATTATCAATGCCATCAGGGACAATGGGGTAGATATTATCGGTCTCAGTGGATTAATCACCCCTTCTTTAGAAGAAATGATTCATTTTGCGGGTGAATTGGAACGGGAGAAGATTTCCATACCACTTCTCATTGGTGGAGCAACAACATCAAAAAAGCACACAGCCGTGAAAATTGAACAGCAGTATTCAGGTCCCACAGTCTATGTTCCTGATGCGTCCCGCAGTGTTGGAACTGTTCAATTATTGCTGAATAATAAAAGAAGGGGAGAATTCATTGCCGATGTACGTAAGGAATATTCCCGTATTCGAGTTTCTTATGAAGAAAAAATGGTTACAAGAAATTTAATTTCTTTGTCTGAAGCACGGGAAAAGAAATTTGTTCCAAACTGGAAGAATTATATTCCACCTGAACCCGAATTAAAGGGGATTCGTATTTTTGACAATTATGCTTTAGATGAATTAACAAACTATTTTGATTGGACACCCTTTTTCACCGCATGGGAATTGAAAGGAAAATATCCTAAAATATTTAGAAATAAAAAAGTGGGTCGCCAGGCAAAAATACTTCATGATGATGCGTTAAGGCTCCTCAAACAAATCGTGTCTCATAACCTCCTCACAGCAAAAGGAGTGATAGGATTTTTTCCAGCGGTGAGTATTGGAGATGATATTCGCATTTTTAGGGATGAGGGAAGACAACAGGAGAGAATGGTGCTTCATCATCTTCGGCAGCAAATATCTAAATCTCACAAACAACCCAATCGCTGTTTGGCTGATTATATTGCCCCGGAGGAATCCGGACTAAAGGATTGGATTGGAGTATTTGCGGTGACCGTTGGACATGGAGTAGAGACACTCTCAAAAAGATTTGAAAAAGATAATGATGATTACAGCAAAATTCTTCTTAAGACTTTGGCAGATAGATTTGCGGAAGCATTTGCAGAACGGATACATGAGCGTGTACGTCAAGAGTTCTGGGGCTATTCCAAGGATGAGGTGATGGACAATGAAAGTTTGATGCGTGAAAAATACCGGGGAATTCGTCCTGCACCGGGCTATCCATCCTGCCCGGATCATACTGAAAAATCAAATTTGTGGAATTTGTTAAATGTGGAAAAACATGCGGGGATCACTTTGACGGAGAATTTTGCAATGACTCCTGCAGCTTCCGTAAGCGGGTGGTATTTTTCTCATCCGGATTCCGCCTATTTTGGTCTTGGAAGGATAACCCGGGAGCAAGTAACAGATTATGCAAGGAGAAAAGGAATAGAGTTTAATACTGCTGAAAAGTGGCTGGCACCTCATCTTGGATATTAGAAAGGTAAAATTAGGGTATAAAAAAATGAAGAACCGGGAATACTATGAAGGTAATTGAACATTTAGAAAAAGGATAAGACCCTATTGTTGAGCTACAAAATAATTCCCCTTTTACGGGGAAAGAAAGTTAATGAAATTAATGGAGAA
>CAJXJG010000028.1 GCA_913054425.1 uncultured Fidelibacterota bacterium | reverse complement strand
TTTGAAGGAGGGTGTTCCTTTTCTGAATGTCAATGACCAGCTGAAGCCGTTCCTGCTTAATATCCTCAGGAATTTGATCGCTGTACTGTTCCGCTTTCGTATAGGGCCTGGGGGAATATTTAAATGTAAAAGCAGAGTCAAATTGTACTAAGTTCATTACGTTCAGGGTTTCCTGGAAATCAGCTTCTGTTTCTCCGGGAAAACCAACGATTATATCCGTGCTGATACCAACCCCAGGCAAGTAGTCACGAATTTTGCCTGCCAGTGCAATAAAGTGCTCTTTGGAATAGGTTCTGTTCATCCGTTTCAAAATTCGGTTTGATCCTGCCTGAAGCGGCAGGTGAATTGAATTGCAGATAACCGGATGCGCTGCCATAACATTCAATAATTCTTCGGTTATATCCTGGGGATGCGGAGAAGTATAGCGGATCCGCTTTAATCCTGATACCGTTGTTAATTCTTCAAGCAAATAGTGAAAATTCCGATTATCATGACGGTACGAATTAACATTTTGTCCCAATAAGGTTACTTCCACAAATCCGTTGGCAACGGCTTTACTGACTTCCTGCCTGACACTTTCAACACTACGGCTTCTTTCTCGACCTCTGGTAAATGGAACAATGCAGAATGTACAGAATTTATCGCAGCCGCGCATGATTGATACCCATGCATTCACTCCCTCCTTCCTGCTTGGAAACAGATCATCATACACTTCAAACCGAGATAATTTTGTATCAACCACATTCCCGTTTTGTGTGGTTTCCCTGGAAAAAATGCCTGGCAGCTTTCGGTAGGAATCCGGTCCCAGGATTATGTCTATATAAGGTTTACTCTCCAGGAGTTCATTCTTAAGATTCTGTGCCATGCATCCCAAAACCCCGATTATGACTTCCGGTCGTTCCTTTTTTACCTGGTAGAATGTTCCCAGCCGGGAATGGACTTTTTCTTCCGCATGTTCCCGGATAGCGCAGGTATTGACAAAAATAGCATCGGCTGCATGCATATTTTTTGTTGCACAAAATCCTTCTCGTTTCAGAATGCTCTCTACCAGTTCGGAATCGGCCACATTCATTTGACAGCCGTACGTTTCTAAATAATATGTCTTTTGCATGGAGGAAGTCGCTGTAGAAGCGATTCTGGAATTATGATTAATTCACAACTCCGCTAAAAAAATAATCCATCGGGTTCTTTGCAACACCGTTATAATGCACTTCATAATGCAAATGAGGTGCGGTAGAGCGACCTGTATTCCCGGTTTTCCCAATGAGATCACCCCGTTTCACCTTTTGACCTCGTTTAACACTGATTTTTGATAGGTGCAAAAACATTGTGTTATATCCAAATTCATGATTGATCTTAATTTGCTTTCCAAAACTTCCTCTGTAACGAGCGGATTGGATAACTCCATCAGCAGGTGCATATATCGGGGTTCCTGAAAAAACCGAAAAATCTAATCCTTGATGGAAACGTTTCACGCCATCGATTGGATCTTTTCGATAACCAAACCTGGAATTTAAATATCCACCTAAGACTGGACGAATGGAAGGTATATGTTTCATTCTCTCAGTATCTTTTACAACCTTATCATAAATACTTTCAAAACTCGCAAGCTCTAATTTCACTTTTCTCGCAAGATGATCCACATCCATTTCCAAATCTGAAATCTTTTTTGATAATCCGGGCATAATATGGTCCTGGTTGGTATACTTTTCAAACCGGATTCCTCCAATTCCCAGAGAACGGACATCCTGATCAATCTCAGGTAAATTTGCATACGTACGAACTGCTCGTTCTTTTTCCTCAATAATATCCATTTTCTGATCGAGGTAACTTAGCTTTCCATTGAGCTCAAGTAAAGCACCGGAAAGAGAGGTAAAATTATCCCGTACTTCCTGAAGTTTTTGTTGATATAAAAACCGCGTTAGATATTCAGCGCCAAAAAATAAACTTGTTCCAAGAATTAATAATGACACCAGGGTAAAGACTAGGAAGTTTTGGATAGAAAAATGCCATTGACGAACTTTCCTGTCCGATTCTGCCTGAAATATAAACCTGTGGTTATTTCCAGTTTTCATAGATTCACAACACCAAATTGGTGTTCGATTTTACACGGTTCTTTGATTAATTCCAATGGGTTTTGAAGGTAATTTTAATGTAAAAATTATTATCTTAGTCTCTTATTACCAATAAAAAATATAAGAAATATTCCTGAAACTTAAACCCTGTTTATTCCTGCTCTTCTACGATTTTTTCTTCTTCTTCGGAAGCAGGAGCTTTTTCTTTCTCCACTATATCAGCAGGAATTATATCAGATTCTTTGAGATTATATTCATTTTTGATATTTTGTATTTCACCATCCTTCTTTTCAATTAATTTGTTTAATTTATCCAGCTTCTGAACAAACGTGAAAAACTCAGTATTCCCGGTAAAATTCACCATGTTGTCTTCCTTTGCCTGCTGACCAACAAATTGACCCAATTGTTCAAATGTTTTTGTTCGCTCTTTTTGCAATTGATGAATATCAATTTTAAGCTTGCTAATTTTTGTAATTTCCTCTGTTTTCGCTACAGCGATCTTACTTACCTCCTCCGCCTTTTCTACAGCAACGCTTCCCCAGTCTTTCATATTCTTTTTAAGATCGTCCCAAAGTTTTGACATTTTTAAATTCTCCTTACGATTGAATTTATGGATTCAAATCCATAAAAAAAGTAAATTTATTTTTCCTGTGTTTAAATTAACCACCATTATTTTTCTCAAATTCATCATATCAAATTTTTCCAAAAAAAATGCCGGCATTAAAGAATCAATTCGTTCAACCTCAATACCATTTTTATCCAATAAAAATCATATAGAATTTGTTCCGCCCAAAGTCAATCTTTCAAATGTTTTCTGATGCAATTTTATTCAGAGCAGATCCGTGCTTAAACCAATCAATTTGAACCTCGTTATAACTATGTTCGCACTGGATATCCATGGAAGAAGCATCGGAATGGATTACTCTAAGGGTGAGAGGTTGTTCGGGAGTGAAATCAACAAGATCAAGAAATTCAAACGTATCATCTTCCTGGATTTTATCATAATCCGATTTAACCGAAAACGTCAACGCTAACATCCCTTGTTTCTTCAGGTTTGTTTCATGAATTCTTGCAAAGGATTTGACCAGGACTACTCGAACTCCAAGGTGACGGGGTTCCATGGCGGCATGCTCACGGGAAGATCCTTCTCCATAATTTTCATCACCAATCACAATTGTAGGGACACTCCGTGCTTTGTAAGCCCTTTGCACTGTAGGTACGGAGCCATACTCACCACTCATTTGATTCTTTACCATATTTGTTTTATCATTGAAATAATTCGCGGCGCCAATGAGCATGTTATCGGAAATATTATCTAGATGCCCCCTGAACTGCAGCCAGGGACCTGCCATGGAGATATGATCTGTAGTGCATTTTCCTTTGACCTTGATTAATAATTTTATTCCGGTGATATTTTCTCCATTCCAAGGCTCAAAGGGTGTCAGAAACTGAAGTCGCTTCGAGTCAGGCTTTATCGTAACATCAACGGTACTACCGTCAGAAGAAGGCGCCTGGTAGCCCAGTTCTTTAACCTCAAAGCCGTTCTGCGGCAATCGATCACCGCGGGGTGGATCCAGCATCACCAACTCACCTTCACTATTTTTCAGGCTATCTGTGATCGGATTAAAGGTTAATTCCCCGGCAATAGCAAGTGCGGTAACTAATTCCGGCGATCCAACAAAAGCATGGGTATTTGGATTTCCATCATTTCGTTTGGCAAAATTTCGGTTGAATGAAGTTACGATTGTATTCTTCCTGCCTTGATCGGTACTGTGCCTTGCCCATTGTCCAATACAGGGGCCGCAGGCGTTGGCCAGAACCACACCTCCCATTTTACTGAATGCATCCAGATAACCATCACGCTCAACGGTGAACCGCACCTGCTCGCTCCCTGGTGTAATGGTGAATTCGCTTTTTGCATGTAACTTTTTAGTTACCGCTTGTTCAGCAATCGATGCTGAGCGTGCAATATCCTCATAGGATGAATTGGTACATGAACCAATCAATCCAACTTCAATTTTTATGGGCCAGCCGTTTTCTGTCGCTACTGTAGCCATCTGCGAAATTGGTGTCGCCAAATCGGGGGTAAAAGGTCCGTTTAGATAGGGTTCCAGTTCTGAGAGGTTTATTTCAATTATTTGATCGTAGAATTTTTCAGGATTATCATAAACTTCAGGATCGGATCTCAAATTATCCGCAATTTCATCCGCCAGTTCAGCTACCTCTGACCGTCCGGTTGCATGCAGGTATTCGGCCATATTTTTGTCATAAGCAAAAAGCGAAGTGGTGGCGCCAATTTCAGCTCCCATATTACAGATGGTTCCTTTACCTGTACAGGATAATGATTCTGCACCGGAACCAAAATATTCTAAAATAGCGCCCGTTCCGCCTTTTACAGTAAGAATGCCCGCCACTTTCAAGATGACATCCTTGGCTGATGTCCAGCCATCCATTTCACCGATGAGTTTCACACCGATCAATTTTGGGAACAGCAGTTCCCAGGGCATTCCAGCCATTACATCAACAGCATCAGCTCCTCCAACGCCAATGGCGATCACTCCTAATCCCCCGGCATTAACCGTGTGAGAATCAGTTCCAATCATCATTCCGCCAGGAAATGCGTAATTTTCTAAAATGACCTGATGAATTATTCCAGCCCCCGGTTTCCAGAATCCAATACCATATTTTTTGGAAACAGACTCTAAAAAATCATAAACCTCCTTGTTTGATTCTTTTGCTTCCTGAAGATCAGTCTCAGCTCCAAGTCGAGCTTGAATCAGATGATCACAGTGAACGGTGGTCTGAACAGCAACCCTGTCTCTTCCTGCCTGCATAAACTGGAGTAAAGCCATTTGTGCTGTGGCATCCTGCATGGCGACCAGGTCTAAATAAAAGTGCACGTACGTTCTTCCCCTCTCAAAATCTGTTGGTTTCGTATCAGAGGCCAAATGAGAATAAAGGATTTTTTCTGAGAGAGTCAATGGTCTTTGGAGGGCATGACGAGTTTGGGTGATTCTGTTACCCAGCTTGCTGTAAATGTTTTTAATCTTTTCAATATCGATCATGGTATCTTTATCTATAGGTTTTGGAACTGAAATAAATAAAATCCGTTTAAAAACGTAATAAAAAGTTACGACAGGACAGTTTATATATCCAATTTCATTACCGGTAAGTATGACTAAATTTCATCCATGATTCGATTTCCTATTTATATTTTTATATCCTTCCTGGGTATTGTTCAACTTTTTGGCGATGTGGACTGGAATGTAACCTTTTCCTCCTCCCATGAACTCAATTTTGAAGTTACCATTAATAACCCCCATAAAGGAGATCTGCATCCGGTTCACTTTCTCATTGGTCTCCCATCAGAAAATTACCCTACCATAAACGCTTCTTTCCAGGATAAAAACCCCTGCCCTGTAAATTGCAATGAATTGACAGATACCGGCGCTGAATGGATTCAAAAGCAAAAACTCCAGCGCTTAAATACAGCTACCTTGAAAGTATCCCCCTTTGCTGGGCTGAATGAATATTATGCGAAGATATTCATCACAATTCAATTTGACGATCAGTTTCAAAAACCTACAGAAAATCTGTCCAAACACCAGAAAGGACTTCTGGCAGTGAGAGTTTTGAACTGGGAAACGGCAAAAGATTGGATAGTTTCTGTCTCCCCAAGGCAAATGGGAGAAACAGATCAACCTTTCGCTCCTCTTTTAAAAAGCTTGGTAGATGGAGCCGAATATATCATTATAGGTCCTCAGGACTTTGAGAGTGCTAGTCAACCACTTTTAAATCATCGCTCTGATCTGCTGACAACCGCATATGTTCCTTTAGAAGAAATTTACCCTGACCAATCTCTTAGTGAGGAAGAAAAAGCGGATGCCATCCACGCTTTCTTTGAAAACGCTGTTGCAGACCCATCAAATAGTCTTGCTTTTGCCCTTCTTATGGGAGATGTTGAAATAGTACCAACAATGTATGGCGGTTATGGAAATAATACTTACGCATCCGATGATCTTCTGGCTGCAATTGATGGAAATATTCCTGAAGTTGCCCTGGGCCGATTTCCCGCGCGACATGTGGCTGATGTGGATGCCTTTGTAGAGAAAATTATCGAATACGAAACAAATCCGGAATTAGGACTATGGCGAAACCGGATTACACTGGCTGCGGACGACATAGCACGACCAAATCCTCCAGGGCCAAACGATACTGAACATATAGAATATTCTGATTCCTTAGCTATAAATTATATTCCTTCTTTTATTGATGTTCAAAAAATTTATTTAACCGAATATCCGGAAGTAAGTGATGCCTCAGCATCTGGAGTTATAAAGCCGGAGGCGACCCAGGCTCTTTTTGATGCTTTGAATAACGGCACTGCCATCATCAACTATATCGGTCACGGCAGTACCTCAAGTTGGGCTCAGGAAAAACTTCTTCAGAAAGACCGTGGGGATATTCAGTTTATCAACACCGGAATGAAACTTCCCATCTGGATTGCGGGGACCTGTTCCTGGGGAAAATTTGATGATCCAAACACCGATGCTTTTTCCGAAGATATTATCCGTTTACCCATGAACGGTGCTTCTGCGATCATCTCCACCAGCCATAGCATTGGATATACATCCAACTGGCTCAATGAGAAACGACTATTCCAGGCATTTTTTCCAAACGGAAATGTTTCTGATCAACCGATTGGGATTATTTTTCAGGCAGTAAAAACAGGAAGCCCTGGAGGACAAAAGTTTCATCTTTTTGGCGATCCGGGAATGAGCATTCCCTTTCCAAATGAAACTCTCACTATTACAAACCTTTACCCCGACACATTAAAAACACTGGAGGAAGCTGAATTTAATGGAATCAGTCCATTTAATTCAGGAGGATCCGGCTATGTTATCCTTAAAGATTCAGATCGACAGGTAGAACGAATTTTTGGATCCGTTACAATTTCATATATTCTACCGGGAGCTACTTTGTTCCAGGGACAATTCATTTTTTCAGATAATAATTTCACCGGGAATCTTATAGTACCAAAGGATATTTCTTATTCTCAAGACCCGGGCCGTCTCAACGTTTATTTAATTTCAAATGATAGTACAAGAGAAGCAGTTGGGACATATTCACCGGTTTTTTTCACCAGCGGAAGTTATATTGATGATGATGAAGGACCAATTATTTCGTTCGAAACTGAAGAAGGACGAATCCTCCAATCAGGTGATCATTACCGGAATAACGAAACATTGGTTATCCGGTTGGAAGACAGCCTTGGTATCAACCTAGCCGGTGAACCGGGACATGAAATATTACTCACCGATTTAACCACAGGCAATGTGACAGACTTGACCAATCTATTTATTTATGATCCTAACAACATTCAAACCGGAAGCATTCAACCGAATTTAGATGGTTTTTCTGAGATCATAAATATTCGTGTTAAAGCGTGGGATAACGCAAATAATCCTTCAGAAAAAGAAATTTATCTTAACAAAGCAGAAGACAACAGCCTGCGTCTTTTCCATGTTATGAATTATCCTAATCCGTTCAAAAAATCCACACAGTTCGTATTTGAAATCACAACAGATGCAAATATTTCCATTGATATTTTCACTTTGAGTGGAAAAAAGATAAAGTCCATCGAAAAAATCCATAAAGTAACAGGATATCGTACAATTGACTGGAATGGGAAAGACGCATTTGGAGGTGAATTAGCAAATGGAGTATACCTTTACAGGGTGAAGGCAGATGCAAACGGTTCCAGTGTATCCACAATCGGGAGAATGGCGAAATTTCGATGAATCAGGTTCCCCTGATCCTTGCCTCCGGTTCTCCAAGACGGAAGTTCCTGCTAGAACAAATTGGACTTGAATTTCAGGTTATCCCAAGTGATATTCATGAAGATTTTTCCATAAGTCTTCCTCCCAGAGATTTCGCTGAGCATTTTGCGAAACTGAAGGCTGACTACGTAGCAAACCAATTTCCTGATCAATTAGTAATTGGCGCTGATACAATTGTTATTTTAAAGAACAAAATCCTTGGGAAACCTGCCAATAAAGGAGAAGCTGTTAAAATGCTGTCCCTGCTTTCAGGGCAGACTCATACCGTTATTACAGGAGTGTGTCTGGAATTGAAAAACCAAAAGATCTGTAAAATATTCAGCGAAGAAACGCGGGTAACCTTTCAGCACTTATCTAAGAATGAAATCAAGAATTATATTGAAACATACGACCCCCTTGACAAGGCCGGATCATACGGAATTCAGGACTGGTTTTCCGTCTGTGTTAAAAAAGTAAACGGCTGTTTTTACAATGTGGTAGGGTTCCCACTTTCAGCTTTTTATCAAAGGTATAAAACAATAATCTCTACCAATTGAATTTTGGAGAGTATTTCAGCTTTCAAACCTCACCGAAACTAATTTAGATACTCCCTTATTTTCCATCGTCACCCCATAAAGAAAATTAGCGGCTTCCATGGTTAGCTTATTATGGGTCACGATTATAAATTGGGTTTCTGCACTGAACATTTTCAAGACCCTTGTAAATTTTTGGATATTCATGTCGTCCAGCGGTGCATCCACTTCATCCAGGATACAGTAGGGGCTGGGTTTATATTGGTAGATAGAAAAAAGTAATGCAATAGCTGTGAGTGATTTTTCTCCTGCTGAAAGCATTCTCAAGTTTTGATTCCGTTTCCCGGGCGGTTGAGCACGGATGGTGATATCTGCTTCCAGCGGATCGGGGTCTCCGGTAAGTTCTAGGGAAGCCTTGCCTCCTTCGAAAAACAAAACAAACAGTTTCTCAAAATTCAATTTAATTTGATCAAAGGTGTCCTGAAATTGATTCCGAGCCACTTTATCAATTTTTCGAATGGTGTGACGCAGGTTTTCCTCTGCAGCAATCAAATCATCCCGTTGTTCGTTCAGTAATTTCAACCGGTTTTTTTCGTCATCATATTCCAGTTTAACCGCCATATTTACGGGACCAATCCTCTCAATACTCTGGTTGGTTCGTTCAATGTCCGAAATAAGGGTTTCTTCATCCCTTTCAACTTGGAGAGTTTTGGAAATTTCTTCATCATAATGATTCCTAATTCTTTCCCTGATGAGTTGAATCTGTTGTTCATGCTTTACAATTTCTATCTCACATATCTTCACTTCTTCCAAGATAGATTCCCGGTTTTGTTGTTCGGAACGAATTTGATTTTCTGTTGCTTCAATTTCCTGATAAGTCTCACCGTATACCTGCTTTTTTAACTCCAGGATGGAACAATGATGATGTAATCTTCCGTTAATTTTAACTAATTTTCTTTCCGCTGCTTCAATCTGTGTTTCAAGAGTTTCCTTCTTTTCCTCAGAAAATTGAGTCTCTGATTCTATTTCTTCCCTACGATTTTCAAGCTCCGAAATAGTTCCTTCTGCAGTTTTTTTCCTGATTTGCAGATTCTCCCTCTGATTTTCCAAATTGAGTAATTCTATCCGGATATCCTGAACCTCTTGATTGAATGTATCTCTCTCACTTCTTGCTTGAGCTAAATTTTCGCCGAATTTTTTCAGTTGTTCCTGCAGGTTATCAAGCAAAGTATGTGCATTTTTAATCTTTGGAGTGAGAGCAATGAGCGAATCCAAAAGTTGAGTCAGGGTTTTCCGTGTTTCTTTCAATTCCAGTTTTTCTTCCCGGACGGATCCCATTACCTGGGTCCGTTGATAATAATTCTGAATAATCTTTGCTTCGACAGCAGATCGCTCCTCAAGAAGCTTTGATATTTCAGTGGAAAATACTTCCAATTCTTTTTCTTTTTTCGTTATATCCTTCTCCTTGAAAAGGATTTTATTTTTCAGGGATTCCGCTTTTTTCCCAAATACATTAATCTCTCTTTGTAAATACTCAATCTTCTCCCGTCTTCCGATAATACCCTTTCCTGATTTGTCGGGAGTCCACAATATCATGTTTTTCCCGGAATAATCCCCTTTTAAATCAACAGTATTCCATTCTGTCAGGTTATCATCCTTGGTCGCTTTTTTTAAGTCATTTACAAGCAGGAGATTTCCGAGTAAAAACTCTGCTAAGGGTTGAAAGGAATTTTTTGTTTTAACAACATCTGATCCTCTGCTGATAACTTCTTTATTCCTGGGTAATGGTTTCAGTTCAGGAACACGGACAGACAATTCTTCAAGAGGTATAATAGACATGTTGCCAACTTTTTTCCCCCGTACGGTTTCGAGGACTGACAGGGCTGCCTTCCTGTTCTTAGCAACCAGGCAGAATGCTAAATCTCCCAAGGCGCTGTCAATTGCACTTTGATATCTTTCGTCTACCTGGAATAAATCAGCCACCATTCCGAAAACTTCAGGGAAATCCCCTCTTCGGTCCAGGATGTAGCGGGATCCCCCCGGCAACCCCTCTCCTTTGGCAACAAGTTCCCTGTAAAATTTAAGTTGGGATGCCAACGATTCCGCTTGGAAAAGAATAGAATGACGTTCCTGAGTTAACTCTTGGAGGTCTTCTTTTCGTTTTAGCAAAATTGATTTACACTTGGTCAAGTTAGTATTCGTATTGTCCAGTTTTTTCTGAATATTTATTTTTTCCTGTTCAAAGGTTTTTTCCCGGGTGGAAAATTCGACTTGATTTTTTTCAAAAGATTCCAGATTGCTCTCGAGTTTCTGAACCAGATTTGTTTTCTCGCCAATGAGAGATTCGGTACGACTAAATAGAGATCCTTGATCAGATATTTTGCGTTGTTCTTCCCAGCGTTTTGATTGGAGTTTTTCAACAGAAGCCTGAGTTTTCTCATATTCTTTTTCCAAAGAACTAAAAGTTTGTTTTTTCTCCTTGTAATCTGCCAGCTTTTCTTCTAAAAGTGGTATTAAGGATTTAATTTCCTGTTCAATATCATTGATATGAGTTGTAAGCTGTTCCCTCTTGGTATCGTTACTCTTTTTTTCTAGATGTAGCCGTTCTAAAGTAGATTGAGTTGATCGTTTCTGTTCGGAGCAAACCAGCACATTCCGGCGATTTTCATCTCGTTCCTTCTCCAAAATTTTCAGTTCACCCTGAAGAGAGATCAGTTCTTTATCCTGTTGTTGATAAACCTCGCGGAGACGGGTCAGTTTCGCTTCGTGAACACTTTCCCTTGTTTCCTTGGACTCCCGAATTTGTTTGAATTCTTCGATTTTTTTATATAATGGTTTGGCCAGATCATCATAGTGCACTATCCTCAAAAAGGCCAGGGAAATTTCATTATCTTTGAGGTGCCTTGTCATTTTTTCATGACGTTTGAATCGTTTTAATTGAAGGTTTAATCCGTGTACCTTCGATTTCACTTCCAATATAATATCGTTGATCCGGTCAAGGTCCTGCCTGGTAGCCTCGAATTTTCTTATTGTGGATTTTCGCTGGGATTTATATTTGTTAATCCCGGCAGCTTCCTCAAACATACGTTTGCGATCATCCGCAGTTTCTGATAATATTTGTTCAATCATTTTCAATTCGATGACCGAATAAGCATCCGCGCCCATTCCCGTATCAACAAACAGATCCTGAATATCCTTCAACCGGCATGGAGTTCTGTTTAAGGTGTATTCGCTTTCACCGTTTCGATAAATTCGACGTCCTATCTCCACATCGTTATACTCAATAGGCAGTTTCCCCTTGTTATTATGAACGGTTAAGGAAACTTCGCAAACACTCAGGGGTTTTAATCCCTTCGCTCCGTTAAAAATAATGTCTTCCATCCTTTCGCTTCGCAGAATGCTGTATTTCTGTTCTCCCAAAACCCAACGAATGGCATCAACAATATTAGTCTTCCCACACCCATTCGGACCGACAACAGCAGTTATGCCTTCGCCAAAATTTAGATTAGCCTTATTTGCAAAGGACTTAAAACCATGAAGTTTTAAATCAGAAATAAACATTAGATTAATTGCAGTACAAAAGGAAATACCGGAATTCGAATAAATATTATAGAATTCCCACTTTTAAAAGTTTGGTTTTTCTCAATAATCACAATGCTAAACTTATGAAAAATTTATCTAAAATTGTATTCTCATATTTTCAAATTTCTTAACCGGGAGGCCAAGTCATTTTTCTTCCACCCAATAAATGCAAATGGATATGGTATACCTCTTGCCCGCCATTTTTATTGCAGTTAAACACAGTCCGGTATCCATTTTCTGCAATACCTTCTTTTTCTGCTAACATTTTGGATGTTAATAGAATTTCCCCAACAAGTAGTTTATGATTATCATCCACATCATTTAAGGTTGAAATATGAGTTTTTGGAATAATCAAAATATGGACCGGGGCTTGAGGATTAATATCTCGGAATGCATACATATTTTCATTTTCAAACACACAATCAGATGGAATCTCTTTTGATATTATCCTGCAAAATAAGCAATCATTCATATTTGAGTCTTTTTATTAACAAGATTTCCAATGAAATTAATCCAATCAGCCATAACTATTTCCACCAGCTGAATTCAAACTGGAGGAGAAGTCCATTGTATTGAGATTGCTCATCAATCTCTCTGTTCATGGGGAAAAGATCCAAGCCAGCACTGACTGATATCGATGAAATATTAGAGGTGAGGAATTTCACACCTATGCCAGCATGCCCTCCAAATGTCACATGGGTATCCACTTTTTTCCAGCGTTCAATAAAGGAAGTTATCTCCTCATTCCCGTCAAAAATAAACAGGGGACCTGCTTTTAATGTCACAAAAGGTGAAAAGTTATTCTCAATCTTCCCTTCAAACGGATAATACCGAAATCCTGCAAACACCGGGGAGATAACTAGACTTTGTTCGTTAATGGTTTCCGTACCACCATAATAAGTAGGAAAGGCAAATTCATCGCTACCCTTCACATCATAAAAACGAAATTCAAAATTTATTTCACTATTCACATTTGATTTCAAAATTCTTTGGTAGGAAATTCCCCATCCATGTGAACCAGTAGCAATTCCAAAACTGGAAGGATTGGTAGTCTTCCCCATTGAAAGAGATAATAATAAAAGACAAATAAGACTCGATCTTGACATTTGAGCTTACTGGTTTCGTAATTTAGCTAATTGTTCCCATGTTTTATCCGTTGACCTTAATCTTTCGACTGCATCATTTCCAAGAACGGATGTTTTAAAAATCTCCTCTACATCACTTAATGAAATTTGATTATACCAAATTCCATCTGGATAAATTACAACTGTTGGACCTAACTCACATGCATCTAAACATCCCGATTTATTCGCACGAACTTTTTCCTTCAGTCCATATTTATTTATTAATCTGACAAATTCCAATCTGATTTCCCGGCTTCCACGTCGTGAACAATCTCCTCGAGAACTATCAGAACTGCGTTCATTAATACAAACAAAAATATGTTTTTGATATTTAGAATCCGGTTGATTCAAGGGACTAAAATTACCTTCCCCGCCTGATTGCTTTTTTCTAAATAAACATGTGCATCGCGTATATTTTTCATTGGAAAAACTTTGTCAATTACAGGCCTGATTTTTTTTTCTTCCAGCAATTGTATTACTTCAT